>DATMRE010000178.1:0-10750 GCA_035566475.1 Verrucomicrobiia bacterium
ACCGGCAGGTAATTCTGAAAGAAAGAGCATGGGGGCCGGTTCGGAAATCGCCCGAACCCGAGCCGGATTCACCGAGCCGGACTCGTCGGCCGAAGTCGCCCCGGCTGGAGTCGCAGCCTTGAATTCCCGTGAGGCGTCGAACGACGCCTCGTCGGAAGCGATCGCCGGATCTGCTGCTGCGCAAAGGGATGAAGTCTCTCGATCGCCGAGCGGTGGTCGAGCGGAACCGTCGAGCGACGCTTCGTCCGGCTGGCCAGGCGACGATTCAGATGAAGATTTCCTTAATGCCTCGTCTGATTCTTCGGACGATTCATCGAGTGAATCTTCGGCTGGAAATGTCTCAGTCGGGAATAGCTCGGCCAAGGTCGCTATGGCCGAAGGAAGTTCTCCGGCTGAAATCAGTGTGCCGGTCCGGTCCACCGATATCTCCGCCGTTATATTCGCGGCCAGGCCTGATTCGGCTTTTTCGTTCGAAAATGGGAGATGGGTCAGGGACGCCATTGGCTGATTTGCTCTCCTTAAAGGGAACACCGAGATAGGCCTCGTGTCTGCGCGAACTGCGGGCGTAGCAGCCCGCGAGAATCCCTTGCATTTATTCAACCGTTGCTTCGGATATCGCAAAAATCCGAGAGACGCCTCTCGGAGCTGTGAGAATCGTGCGGCTCGATCCGGATCGACCTGTTCTCTCTCTCTCTGCACCCGCGCACCCGCGGGGGAACGTAACGGAGGCTCTCGGTTTCGTTGCCGCTCGAGCGCAGATGGAAGCGATCGCCCGGAAATCACGCGTTGCCCGCGAAATCGCCTGGGGTCCCAACCAGCTGGCCAGTGGTATCATTCGGCGGGGCCGCCTTTTCAAGACGAGGGTGGAGGGGTCGGAGCGGAATCCCTACCCTCGCTCGAGTGATTCCGAGGAGCGTCCTAGAGGCTTTGTGTGCGAAACGCCTGAAGGGAGAGAAGACCATGTCGGAACCAACCAAAGAGGAATTGATGGCTCGCATCTCGGAATTGGAACAACAGGTTGTCTTGAAACGGTCGGGCACGTTGCAATTCAAGGTCGGCGAGAAGGGTGGCGTGAGCGTTTACGGCCTGGGCCGTTTCCCTGTCACGCTTTACTACGAGCAGTGGGTTCGATTGCTCGATGCCGCCGGCGACATCCGCACCTTCCTTGAAGAAAACAAGAGTCGCCTCAAACTGAAAACGAAGGAATAGGCCGAGCGGCATCGCCTCCCGATCGTGTAGCGGCGCGTCGGCGAGGGGCATGACCGTGTCAGCGAGAACGAGCGCAGTCAAGATGCGCGGCGAGACGTTTCGCCCGACAGAGGCCTCGGTGAAGCCAGGGACCGTGGATGCCAACTCGTCGCCTCGACCGAACGTCGAGACCCGGATCGAATCCGACAGCATGGGCCGCATCGAAGTCCCCGCCGACCGATATTACGGCGCGCAAACGGCGCGCTCGTTGATCCATTTCGATATCGGCCGGGACACCATGCCGACAGAACTGATTCGCGCCTTCGGAATCCTGAAGAAGGCTGCGGCGATTGTGAACGAGGATCTCGGAAAACCTCGACCGGAAAAGGCGCGGCTAATCGTGCTGGCGGCCGATGAGGTGATCGCGGGCAAGCTCGATGAGCATTTTCCGCTGCACATCTGGCAAACCGGCAGCGGTACGCAGACGAACATGAACGCGAACGAGGTGATTTCGAATCGCGCCATTGAAATCGCCGGCGGCGTAATGGGCAGCAAGAAGCCGATCCACCCGAACGATGACGTCAACATGTCGCAGTCCTCGAACGACACTTTTCCAACAGCGATGCATATCGCTGCTGCTTCGCGGGTGGCCGAAGCCCTATAATAATTCCCGCCGTCAAGCGATTGCATAAGGCCATTGAGGAAGAAGCCCAGAAGTTCGCCGATGTGGTCAAGATCGGCCGCGCGCATTTGATGGATGCAACTCCTCTCACCCTCGGCCGGGAGATGTCCGGTTGGGCGAGCCTGCTCGAGCGCGATGTTTTGCGGCTGAGGGACGTCCTGCCGGGCCAGATACGATCTGGCCATCGGAGGAACGGCGGTTGGGACCGGCCTGAATGCGCATCCGGAATTCGCCGAGCGCGCCGCGAGCAAAATCTCGGAATTGACTCACCTGCCGTTCCGCTCGCACCCGAACAAATTCGCAGCGCTTTCATCTCACGACGAGATCGTTTTCGCCAGCCGCGCGCTCAAAACGCTGGCAGCCTCGCTGATGAAGATCGCCAATGACATTCGCTGGCTCGCTTCCGGACCGCGGGCCGGACTCGGCGAGTTGATGCTTCCCTAGAACGAGCGTGGCTCATCGATCATGCCCGGCAAAGTGAACCCCACGCAGTCCGAAGCGATGACCATGGTGGCTGTGCAGGTCTTCGGAAACGACTCGGCCATCGGTTTTGCCAGCTCGCAGGGGAACTTCGAGCTGAATGTTTTCAAACCGGTGGTCATCCACAATGTTCTCGACTCGGTCAGGCTGCTCGCGGACGCGTGCCGTTCCTTTACGGACCACTGTGTCGCCGGGATGGAACTGGATACCCAGCGCATCGAGCAGAATGTGAAGAATTCCCTCATGCTCATGACCGCGCTGACCCCGAAGATCGGCTACGACAAGGCCGCGGAGATCGCCCATATGGCTCATCACGAACGGTCGAGTCTTCGCGAGGCCGCGCTCAAGCTCGGCTACCTGGCCGAGGGCGAGTTCGACGAACTTGTGCGCCCGGAAAAGATGACGCACTCCTAGGAAACGTGCTGATTCGGAACTCGGCGGAGTTCATTTCGGATCACCCGATGCACTCGTTCGATTGAAATTCTTATTCTTCGAAAAACTTCATGCTCGCATGAAGTTTTCCTTTGACACATCCGCTGGACTTCATTAGATTCGAGTTCCCCTTGGGCTCTCATTAGTTCCCCCTTCCTCAGGAGCGGTCATGCGCATTCTTGTCGCCGAAAACGATCCGGCACTCGCCAGGTTTCTTGAACGGGGCTTCGATGCGGAGAAGTATGCGGTCGATCTCACGACCGATCAAGAAGAAGCGAAATGCCTGGCCCAGGAGCGAAACTACGACGCTGCCATCCTGGACCTGAATTTCCCGGGCCCGGACAGCCTTGATATCCTGCGTACGGTCCGCGCCAAGCAGCAGCAGTTGCCGATCCTGATTCTGACCAGCCGTACACGGCCCGAAGAACGCGTTCAGGTGCTCGATCTCGGCGCCGACGACCTGGTTCTCAAGCCGTTTGCCTTCTCGGAACTTTCTGCCCGCGTCCGGGCCCTTCTACGCCGCGGCAACCGCACGATGGAGGCGGTGATGCGGGTTGAGGATCTCGAGCTGAGCCGAGTTGAACGCACGGTCAAGCGCGGCGGCCGGAGCATCGAGCTCACTCCGAAGGAATTCGCTCTGCTGGCCTACCTGCTGTGCAACGCCGGTCAGCGCGTGACGCGCGCACAAATCATCGAACATGTCTGGAATCTGTCCTGCGATACGATGACGAACGTCGTGGACGTTTACATCAACTACCTGCGCAAAAAGGTCGACGCCTGTTCCGAACGAACGTTGATTCAAACCATTCGCGGCGTCGGCTACCAGCTGCTGGCGGCGGACCGTCCGGCCCCGAGCCGGCGAGTGGAGCAAATCAGCCACGGTACCGCGCTCGAGCAAACCGTACAGAAGTAGACGGGAGGAACAGACAATGTCGGTAGCCAGCGCAACGTTAGCGAGACTGCAAAGCGGAAGAGTCCTGGTGGCGAGTTCGCGATCAGAAGTCCGCGAAAAGATTCTGAAGGACCTGTGGCCTGCGGCCAACGAATTGGCGGAAGCAGCCGGAGGCGCAGACGCCCTGATCAAGCTCGAGGAGAAAGATTTTCGCACGCTGGTGCTCGATCGCCAGCTCGATGATCTCGACGTCGACGAGCTGGTCTCGACCATTCGCGGCCGTTATCCCCGATTGGACGTTGTCCTGCTCGATCGGCAGCCTGACCCGGAACAGCTGGCACTCGATCTCCACGACCACCCGGCCTGGGATGTGATCGAGGAAGAGCCCCCCGTGTCTCTAGCCCCGTCAGCCCTGTCGGAGTATCCGCCCGAGATCAGTACCCTGGACCTGCCCCAAGCGGCTGCCGTCACCATCGAGCCGCTCGTGGGGATGATCGGTACGGGCCTGAAAATGCAGCAGATCTACCGGCTGGCACGCCTGGTGGCACCGCGCGATACCGCGGTACTGATCGTCGGGGCCACAGGAACGGGCAAGGAACTGGTTGCGCGCGGCATCCACGAGCTCAGCCGGCGCAGCCGGGGGCCGTTTGTCGTGGTGAATTGCGCCGCGATACCGGAGAGTCTACTCGAGGCAGAACTATTCGGCTTTACCCGAGGCGCCTTTACCGGAGCATTCCAATCGCGCCTGGGCCGCATTCATGCGGCGCATGGAGGGACGCTGCTCCTTGACGAAGTGGGGGAATTGCCGCTCGGAATGCAGGCGAAGCTGTTGCGGTTCGTGCAGGCAGGAGAAGTGCAGCGGCTGGGAAGCGCAGACTTATTTCGCGTCGACGCGCGCTTGGTCGCGGCCACGAATGCCGATCTTCTCCAGCGCGTTCGCGAAAGGCTATTTCGGGAAGACCTGTATTACCGTTTGGCCGTCTTTCCCATCGACCTGCCGCCGCTGCGGAACCGTTCAGAAGATATCCTACCGCTCGCGCAGCATTTCCTGTTGGCACTTTGCGAACAAGCCGGTACGGTGCGAAAGGTGTTTAGCTTCGAATCCGCCAACCTCCTGCGCCACTATTCCTGGCCGGGAAACGTGCGCGAGCTGCAGCACTCGATCGAACGGGCCTTCGTTCTGGCAGAGGCGCACGAGCAGATCCGGGTCGAGGACCTGGCCATAGTGTCCGGAGGAGCCTGAGTTCAGAAAATTTTAACAAGCGCGGCGATCGGGTGGTATTTGCCGTGCACGGCTTTATTTGCCATGCAGGTAACCGCAGTCTCGCAAGAGAAGGACCGGCCCGAGCAGCGCGCCAGCGACGCTTCCGCCAAGAGGTCCCTCGCTCAGGCATTCCAGACGTTTACAGCTGCAGCCGACTCGCTCGCGAGATTCTACGGGCAGCTCCAGGCCGAGGTGTTGCGCCTACGCCTGGATCTCGATCGAACGAATCAGGATCTGGCGGCCAGCCTCGAAGAAAACGCCCAGATGCGCCGCTATTTGGCGCGCATCCTCGAGGGATTGCCGTGCGGAGTTCTCGTCGTAGACCGTCGCGGTGTACTTCGCATGATGAATCCCGAGGCGCGGCGTCTGCTTCAAACCGCGGCCTCTGACCCGGCCAGCCTGTCGAGCGCACTCGAACTCGCGCCGGAAGCGTTGCGGCAGTCGATCGAGGAATCGCGCTCCGGCTCCGAACGAACCGAACGGGAATTGACGGTTGAAACGGTGGATGGGCCGCGGACCATCGGGCTCAGTTGCGCCGTGCTCGGCGATGGCGACGGCTCCGCGAGCCAGTCGGTGTTCCTCCTGCGGGATGTCACCGAAGAAAAACGCCAGGCTGCCGAACGCGAGATCGCCCGCCGCAAGGAATCGCTCGCCGAAATGGCCACGCTGCTGGCCCACGAAATCCGCAACCCGCTCGGGAGCCTCGAGCTCTTTGCCGGCTTGCTGGCCGACGCCGCCGGAACGCAGCCGGATCTCCGGCGCTGGACCGACCATATCCAGGCTGGGCTGCGTTCGCTCTCTGCCACCGTGAACAACGTACTTCAATTCCACAGCCAACCTGCGCCGCAGCTCACGGCCGTGAACCTCGGCCGGTTGATGCGGGAGTCAGTCGAGTTTCTCCGCCCGCTCGCCCGGCAGGCCGGATTGCGGATCGAACTGCAGAACTCGCTCGGTGAATTGGAGATTCCGGCCGACGCCCACCGCCTCCAGCAGGTGTTTTTCAACTTGTCACTGAACGCCTTCCGGGCGATGCCGGCCGGCGGTGTCCTCAAGACGCGGCTGCGCTGGGCGGATCTTGAAGATTTGAACGACGTTCGTATCGAATTCGAAGATACAGGCCGCGGAATCGCGCCCGAACATAGAGAGAAGATGTTCGAGGCGGGCTTCACCACCCATGCCGGAAATCCAGGCCTGGGCCTGGCCGTGTGCCGGACGGTGATCGAACAGCATCGTGGCAGCATTCTGGTATCGAGCGAGCCCGGCAAGGGAACGATCTTCTCGCTGATTCTGCCGCGTCTGGCCTCGAGGGCGGGGGAAACCGAATGAATCATGTGATGGTAGTCGATGACGAAGCGCCGATGCGCGCGGCACTCGAGGCGCATTTCTGCCGTAATGGCTGGGACGTGACCACGGCGTACGGCGCGAACGATGCCCTGGCAAAATTCCGGCAGTCGCCGTGCCCGCTCGTCGTCACCGACATGCGCATGCCCGATGGCGACGGCCTGGGAGTCATGCGCGGGCTGCGTGAACTTGCGCCGCAGGTCGGTGTCATTTTCCTGACTGCCTTCGCTTCGGTGCCGGAGGCGGTCCGCGCGATCCGCGAGGGCGCCTGTGATTATCTGGTCAAGCCGGTTTGCTTCGAGCAACTGAAGGAAGTGGCCGAGCGAGTGCTGGCGCGCGCATCGGCGCGCGTTTCAAGGGCTGGAGAAAACACTCTCGTGGGGCAGGCGGCATGTTTGCGGAGTTTGCTGGAGCGGGCGCGGCAGGTCGCTCGGACAGAAATGGACGTTCTGGTAGCAGCCGAAAGTGGCACCGGGAAGGAGCTACTGGCGCGGCTGATTCACCAGACGAGCGACCGCCGTAACCGTCCATTCGTGGCGGTGAATTGCGCTGCATTTCCAGAGGCGCTGCTCGAGAGCGAACTTTTCGGACACGCACGAGGAGCATTCACAGGCGCGATCGGGGCAAAGCCCGGAAAATTCGAGCTGGCGCACACCGGTACGCTCCTGCTCGATGAGATCGGCGAGCTGCCTCTGCAATTGCAACCGAAGCTGCTGCGAGCGCTACAGGAACGCGAGGTGGACCGCTTGGGCGACACCCGACCGGTGCATGTGGACGTGCGCGTGATCGCGACGACCAATCAGCCGCTCGCGAGCCAGGTTGAAGCGGGACGGTTTCGCGCCGACCTGTATTACCGGCTGAACGTCGTGCCGCTTACGATCCCGCCGCTGCGCGAGCGTCGAGAGGACATTCCCGTGCTGATCGAGCATTTCTTCGAGAAATACGCCCAGTCTGGGCACGTCGCTCTTCCGCGGTTTTCTCCGGCACTTCTCGCCCGCCTGGAAGGACACGACTGGCCCGGAAATGTCAGGGAACTTGAAAATGTGGTTCGCCGCGCGATCGCGCTCCATGGGGGCCAGGACGTTGGTCCCGAATTTTTTGATGGCGTGGCCACCAGGGAGGCGGGTCCTCCGGGCTCGGAGCCCATTCGGGCAGTAGCACCCACTCCGACTCGCGCAACCGGAATGTCGCTCAGGGAACTCGAGCGGCAGCTGCTGGAATCGACGCTGGAGGCAGCGGGCGGGAATCGCACGCGCGCCGCGCGGGTTCTAGGCATCTGCCCACGCACGATGCGCAATAAAATTCACGAATATGGGTTGCCGCCACGGAGGTACGCATGAGCCTGATTGATACGTCCTACACCGCTTTTCTCGAACGCTATCTCGATTTGGCTTCTTTCCGGCAAACGCTCGTGTCTGCCAATCTGGCCAACATCGACACGCCCGGTTATCGCAGCGTCGACGTGGCTTTCCAGAGCGAGCTTGTCTGGGCCAGCTTCAACGACTCTTACAGGCAGCCGCTTCATCCTGTCGTTCGACGCGTCAACGGACTGATCGAACGACCGGACGGAAACAACGTGAGCCTCGATCGCGAAGGGCTGCTTCTGGCCCAGACTCAACTTCAATACAAAGCAGCAGTCGAATTGATTCGCGCCGAGTTTCGGGGAATTCTCGGCGCCATCAATGATGGGAAGGAATCATGAACCTTTTCGGAGTGATGACCATCAGCGGTACGGCGCTTCTCGCCGAACGCGAGCGCGCTGAAATACTGGCTAGCAATCTTGCGAATGCGGAGACGACGCGCACACCGGCCGGTGGGCCCTACCAGCGCCAGCACGTCGTTTTCGCGGCGCACCGCCCGTTCGGAATGCCGTTCGGAGAGCAGCTCGCGACGATGGTGGATTTCAGCGCGCGCGGCGTCCAAGTGGACGGCGTAATCGCCGATCCGGCGCCACCGATCCGGCGATTCGAGCCCGGGCACCCGGACGCGGACGCAGCCGGTTACGTGTCGGCGCCGGCCATCAACCCCATTGAGGAAGAGGTGAACCTGATGGGTGCCGCGCGCGCGTATCAAGCGAACGTTTCCGCGGTGCAGGCAACCAAGAGCATGATCGCATCGGCGCTGACAATCCTGGGGTAAGGCACGGCCGGTGAACGATCGCGAAGGCACCGGTTCCGGTGCCGGCGCTCGAGAACCTGAGATCGAGGGGCAGACTGGAGGCAAGCGATGTCGAATCCGATCCAAGGACCGATCACAGGACTGGCGTCCATCTCGGCGGTCACGCAACCCGCGGGCGGTGCGGGAGCGGCGCCAAGCGCTGACAGTTCGGATTTTCTCTCGACGCTCGACACGATGATGAGCCAGGCGAGTGGCACGCCGACCGACTACGAAACCCAGGTCACGCAATTGCTCCAGGGCAACGGTCAGGACCTGCACTCCGCCATGATTGCCGTCGAGAAAGCGGATCTATCGTTCCAGCTGATGATGCAGGTGCGCAACAAAATCATTGCGGCTTACCAGACAATCTCACAGATCCCGTTCTGATCGCCATGATCGGACGGGCAGGCACTCGTATGGATTCGATCGAGCCCGGCGCCGGTCGAAACGACGAGTCGCTCGTAGACGAGGCGGCAGTGTTTTCCTGAGCTGACCGGAATCGGAGCGGCCGGACCAATCAGGCACCGTGGAGAAGTTTCTCAAGCAAATTGAAGCGTTCCTGCGCGGGCTCTCCGCACGCCAGAGAGTTCTTCTGACCGCGGCCGCCATCATCGTGATTCTTGTGGGGGCGCTTTTCTACCGGCTGACCCAGACAGCCGATTTCAAGCCTCTCTACTCGGGCCTGTCGACGCAGGACGCGCAATCCGTCGTTCAAAGCCTCGTCTCGAAGAACATCGCCTACCAGCTTTCGACCGACGGCACAACGGTGAG
The DNA here is from genome assembly GCA_035566475.1 of Verrucomicrobiia bacterium. Taxonomy (GTDB): domain Bacteria; phylum Acidobacteriota; class Terriglobia; order Acidiferrales; family UBA7541; genus Palsa-295. The sequence continues at coordinate 9,208 of DATMRE010000178.1, forward strand.
CGTGCCGGCCGACCAATTAGATAAGACGCGGCTGACTCTCGCGGGCGAAGGCATGCCGCAGACAGGCCGACTTGGGTTCGAGATCTTCGACAAGCCGAACTGGGCGGGAAGTGATTTTTCCGAGCAGGTGAACTATCAGCGGGCGCTCGAAGGTGAACTCGAACGCACGATTCAGACGCTTGGCAATGTTCGGTCGGTCCGCATCCACCTGGTGCTACCGCACGAATCGCTGTTTAGCGACCGGGAGCGCCTGGCCAAGGCGGCGGTGGTCATGAAACTGCGATCCGGCGGGCTCTCCGATGACGAGACCAATGCTGTCATCCATCTCGTCGCGAGCGCCGTCGACAATCTCTCGCCCGAGAACGTCACGCTGATCGGCGCCGACGGGCGGACACCGCTTGTCGCGACAGGCCACAATGGGACGAAGGGAATGGATGCCTCGGTCGAACTCGAAACGGCGCTGGCCGAAAAGGTGGTGATGACGCTCGCGCCGGTCGTCGGGCCGGATCACGTCAAGGCCAGCGTCACCGTTGCCTACGACCGGAGCTCCGGAGACTCGACGCAGGAAATCTACGATCCGACGAACCAGGCGCTCATCAGTTCGCAGGTGCAGGAGGAAAAATTTGGGGGCTCACCGCCTGCGGGGATCCCGGGAACGCCCAGCAACGTACCGTCGGCCCCACCGAACCCCTCGAAGTCCGGCGCTCCGGCTGCCGCACCTGGCGACGCAGCAAACGCCAAGGCTGGCGCCGTGCAGCCAAATCCGCCGAATCCCATCGTGTCAATTTCCTCTGAGTCCGAGGGCCAGCGCAGCGAAAGCCGTAGCTATGCTGTCAGCAAGACAGTCCGGCATACGATTGATCCGCCGGGAAGGATTCAAAAAATTGCCGCTGCCGTGCTGGTGGATGATCTGATCGAGGAGAAAAAGGACGCAAAAGGTCAGATGCACGAAACCCGGCGCAAGCGCACTCCGGAGGAGATCAAACAGATCGATGGCCTTGTCCGCGCGGCCGTGGGATTCGATGCCGCGCGAGGCGACGTGATCTCGGTCGAAAACGTTCCCTTCCTGACCGCGCCCTTCGAGGCGTCTGTGCCGATACCGATCATCGAGCGAGTCCGAATGGTCACGGAGAAATGGATCTGGCTGGCGCGCTACCTCGTGCTGCTGTTCTTATTCGCGATGATCTACCTACTGGTATTGCGTCCGGTCAAGAATCAACTCCTCAGCGCATTCGAGCGCCATGCCGAACCGACAGCGGCGCTGGCAGGCGCGGCAGCGGGCGGGGAGGCGCCCGAGCTTGCGCTCGCCGGGGCGTCCGGTCATGCGATCAGTGGAGTCGAACTCGAGAACGAGTTGAACAAGACAAACTCCGAGCTCGACCGCGTCATCCGTATGAAGCGGCACCTGGCGGACAAAGTGAAGAACGAGCCCGCTGCAGCCAGCCAGTTGGTGCGCGGCTGGATCAACCAGAGGGAGGACTGATGCCCCCTCCGGTGAAACAGGTCACGGGCTTGCAGAAGGCCGCGATTCTGCTGGTCCTTC
>DATMRE010000179.1:0-7457 GCA_035566475.1 Verrucomicrobiia bacterium
TCACCCGAATCCGGAAACACCGTGACGATCACGGCGCGCGCGCCGGCTGGCAAGCTCCGCGCGACCTCGAGGCACGCACAGAGCGCCGCTCCGGAACTGACACCCACCAGAATCCCCTCTTCCCGCGCAAGACGCCTCACCATCTGCTGGGCATCCTCGGTGCGCACGGTCAGATCTTCGTCCGCGAGACCCCGATCATAAATGGCCGGCACGATCGCCGTTGCCATGTGTTTCAGCCCCTCGAGGCCATGGAACCCGGAATCCGGCTCCACGCTGATCGAGCGAATCCGCGGATTGAATTCCTTCAGCCGGCGCGTGGTGCCGACAAACGTTCCGCTCGTGCCCAGTCCCGCCACAAAATGCGTGATCTGCCCTCGCGTTTGCTCCCAGATCTCTGGCGCCGTACCGTGGTAGTGAGCCGCCGGATTTGCCGGGTTACCGTACTGGTCGGGATAGAAATATTTCTCCGGATCCGCGCTGTGAATCTCTCGAACGCGACGAATTGCGCCGTCGGTTCCTTCCTCACCGGGTGTGTAAACGATATCGGCACCGTACGCCTGCAAGATCTGCTTCCTCTCCGGCGATGCGCTGGTCGGCAGGCACAATCTTACGCGATACCCCAGCGCCGCGCCGAGCATGGCGTAAGCGATTCCTGTGTTGCCGCTCGTCGCGTCAAGAATCACCTTTCCGGGGCACAGGTCTCCGCGACGCTCGCCCTCGCGAATCATGGAATAGGCCGCACGGTCCTTCACCGAGCCGCCCGGATTGAACCATTCTGCCTTGGCGCAAAGCTCGAGGTTTGGAAATTCGGCGCGAGCGCACCCGAGTCTCAGTAGCGGAGTGTTTCCGATGCGCTCGACCACACCCTGCCCTAGATGGCCGTGCCTCTCGAGCCGTTCCCGCGATACTAGCACTTTGTCCGCAGCCGTCACGATTACCCAACTCGGGCCGTTTCCCTCGCTCGCCAAGAAATAAGAACCGGCTGGCAGCAGCCCGGATGACCCTCGGAGAACCTCTATTCAATTCAGTTTAGCAGATTCTCCGCGCCGTTCATATGACGAGCCCATCGCACCCCGCGAGGGACTAAAAGCGGGTACCATGGTCCATTCATACCGAGGGTTGGATGCTCGAGCTCGGTGCTTCGAAGCGGATTTTTTGACTTTACAGAGGACCGGAAGAATCCCTATGCTGGTCTCATGTGGTACGTGAACAAGCTCTTCGAGCCAGAACTGGTGGAATCGCTTGCGGTGAAGGGCTTCCTGGTCCGCAGCTCGGGCGGCGTCGCCCGGATCGAGGGCTACGGCTGTGGTGCGGAACTTCGCAGGGCGCCAGCAGGGCGCTACCAGATGACCATCGCTCCGAGCATCATGCTTCAGGGACAGTTCACCCGCCTCTGGGATGCCGGCTATCAGAAGTTCCTGATAACCCACGAAGGGAAGAAATTGCCTGTTCGCGTAAACCAACTCGCTGATCTGCGCAGCTTCAACGAAGAATTGCGCACCGTTCTCGGAGTGCCCACTTACTACAACGAAGCTCTCGGCTCGACCTGTCAGTTCAGTGTCTATGATCGGGTGAAGGGGCGCGCAGGCGACGTGCCCGACGAGAGCGTGGGTGTACGGGATGAAACCGAGCACTGAGCTTCTTCCCTGATTTTCGACCCGCCGTTGACTCGACCGATGCGCCCGCGACCGTTCCCGAACCGCACAGAGTTGCAGTTGCGCTTGTGCCGCACCTGCCCGCGTGGTACACCGGAAGCAGGAGGATCGCGGCATGGCGCAGGTTGTCGCGCTGGTGGACGATCTATTTTTCCAGGCTAAGTTGCTGGAGACCGCCAAGCAGCTCGGCATCGAGTTGCGTACCTTCGCTTCGCCGGAGGCACTCATCGCCGAAATCGCGAAAGACGCCCCCCGGCTGGTCGTCGTCGATCTGAATGCCCGAAATAATCCGCTTGGAGCGATCGAGCGGATGCATGCAATGGCTGCCCAAATACCCCTCATCGGATTCCTCTCGCACGTACAAGTCGAGCTCGGCGAACGCGCCCGGGCCGCGGGCTGCCAGGACGTGATGCCCCGGTCCAAATTCACGCGCGACCTGGCAACCATCTTTGCCCGGGCGAACTCGGAATCCTTGTGAGCGTAGCTTCGAGGTCTTCGAAGATCAGCGCCCGAGCTGCAATGGTTCTTTTGCTCGGGCTAGGCGCCGGTTCGATCGCGCGAGCTCAGCAGGAAGGCGAATCTAACCCCGCCGCCGCCCTTTCTGCCGCCCTCGCTGCTGCTTGTCGTGCAGACCAGACCCAATTTGCAAGCTTCCTCACGGCCGAAAATGCCGCGGCCTTCCGGAAGCTTCCGGAAGATCAACGTTCCGCACTGCTGAAGCGCTTTTCGCTTTCCGAAGGCCCCGGCAAGCCTTTGATCTCCTCCGACCCCGAGAATCACACGGTCTTGCGCTGCGAGACGTCCGGAGTGACGGTCGAATTCCGCTTTGGTGACATTCATGCGCGCGAGAATCTCGCTTTCGTTCCGGTCGCCGTGGTCTCGAGCGAGGTGACCAATTTCGGTCTGGTCCGCGAGCGCGGCGGTTGGCGGCTTCTTTCGCTCGGTCTCGTGCTCCTCGACATCGCTCAGTTGTCGAACGAGTGGGCCGAGCAGGATCTTGCCGCGCGCGAAGAAGCGGCCATCGACACGCTGCGCAGCCTATCGGATGCGGTCGAATCCTACCGCCGCGCGTTCGGCAAACTGCCTGAATCGCTCGCGCAACTCGGGCCCGCCCCGAAGGATCAGATCTCGCCCGAACAGGCCTCACTCTTAACTGAGCGGTTGGCGGCCGGTAGCGCAGGCGGCTATCACTTCCGCTACCACATTGTTCCCGACCGCGTTCGAGAGGACGCCGAGGGATTCGAGCTCGCCGCGGCCCCGGACGACTACGGAAAGACAGGTCGCCGCTCGTTTCTCCTCGATGGCGCCGGAAAGGTTCACGCCGCCGACAAGCACGGCGCTGTCGCCGCACCTGACGACCCGTTGCTCGCCAGCGAAAAAGCACCGTGACCGATGGCTCGCTCGGGTATAATGCCGACCAGAGCGTTTCGGCCCGCGTAAGTTCAGCCGCCAGCCTCGATGTTGCCGCCATGGCCACACAAGCTGCACCGCCAAACGAGACTGCAGAAGAAGCGGTTCGAGCCGCCAATCAGCGGTTCTACGCCGCATTTGAATCTCTCGACGTGGCCGAAATGGAGGCCGTCTGGGCACATGATGACGCAGTCCAGTGCGTTTATCCCGGCTGGGACCTGCTGCTCGGATGGGACGAGGTTCGCGATCGCTGGGTCGGGCTTTTCTCCAACATCAGGCGGGTACGCGTCGGACTGAGCTGTGTTTGGGTGCGCGTCGAAGGCGATGTGGGTTGGGTTGCTTGCACTGCGCACGTGACCACCGCTTTTGCCGACGGCTTCGATGAGGCGATCGTGCAGGTCACCAATATTTTCGTTCGCCGCGAGAGCCAATGGCTGCTTGTGGCCCATCACGCCTCGCCGCTACCGGATACTCCGCGGACGACCGTGCAGTAAGAGAGGGTTCTCGTGCTCTCTCGGCTGGCCGGCAACCAATCAGCCCTCGGACCGGGCCCGCGGCGCCGAAAGCCGCAGTGATGACCCGATCCGTCAGCCAATCTAGAAACAACAGCATAGGCGCGCCAGGTCGTTCGCCCCCGCCCGGTTTCTCAAGCGACATCGAGCACGAGAGGTTGCTCGAGAAGAGCCTGTCCGAGCGGACTTCGCGCGGCCGCTGCCATCACAGGCAAGTGCTCCGCGCAGGCCCGCTTGATCGATCACACTGGATTTAAAGGAACATCTGGGGGACCGAAAGATGTCAAGAAAGTGCCCTCGGCCGGTTTCCTCCAAATTCTGGAGTTCTCAGAAAAATGCAACAACCCCACTCTAGCGCGCAGCTCACACCCGGGCCGAGCGTAACTGAAAGGCCAAAAGACGCCCTATGCGAAGGGCGGCGGGATATGGTATCCTCGGTTGCTTACAAGAGGCCTCACACCGGAACGCGCACACCCGAACGTTACTTTCGCTCTCAGGGCATCGCAGCGGGCACGGCAGCTGTGGGACCACCGTCTCTACCAGCCCCGATGCGGCGGCCAGCGCAGTCTGTGAGACCCAGGACGGGCACAAAATATGTCTACACTGGCAGCATCGCCGATCACGGCGGAACTACGCTTGGCGCATTCGCCCGATAGTGACGATGCCTTCATGTTTTATGCCCTGGCGACCGGGAAAGTGCGTCTTCCCGGGATCAAATTTACGCACATCCTGTCCGATATCGAGACGCTAAACCAGGCGGCCCATCAGGAGACCTACGACATCACCGCGTTGAGCTTCTACGGCTATGCGTTCGTGGTGGATAAGTACGTCCTGCTTGATTGCGGCGCAAGCTTCGGCGAGGGCTACGGCCCGATGGTCGTCTCATCGCATCCCATCAGAAAGACCGAACTGGCCGGGCGAACGGTCGCCGTGCCGGGGACCCTGACGACATCGTATCTGGCACTGAAGCTTTTTGAGCCGAATGTCGAGGTCGTGACCATGCCGTTTGATGAAATCCTGGGCGCGGTTAAGGCCAAGGAAGTTGAGGCCGGCCTGCTGATTCACGAAGGCCAACTGCTCTTCTCGGAAATGGGCTTGCATCGTGTCGTGGACCTTGGGCAGTGGTGGAAGGAGACCACCGGTCTTCCGCTTCCGCTCGGCGCGAATGCAATCCGCCGCAAGCTCGGCCCCGAGATTGGCCTGCAAGTGGCACGCGTGATCCGCGAAAGCGTCGGCTACGCGCTCGAACATCGCGAGGCAGCTCTGGACTATGCCATGCAGTTCGCGCGCGACATGGACCCGATGCTGGCCGACAAGTTTATCGGGATGTATGTGAACCGCTGGACGCTCGATTATGGCGAGGAAGGGCGTCGCGCCGTCCGGGAGTTGCTCGCCCGCGGAGCGGCCGTGGGCCTGGTTCCGTCTTCCTTCAAGGTCGAGTTTCTTTGCGAGGCGGCTTGACGAACCGTGTGCGCCGCTGCGCCGGCCCGCGACCTGCTCGAGGAGCAGCGGTAGGTGAAACGCCTTCGCCACTTGCACACAGTCTCAATGTCCGGTCGGCTCTCTAGATAGCCGCCGGCTTACCGCCAAGCCGCAAGGGCCCGACGTCAGTTCCTCCGGCAGCACTCCGCACGGGATGACCCTGAAGTGATGAGCCATCTACTCCAAAAGGGCCTGGCCCTCCGGGAACTGCTCCGCGAACGCGTCCTGGATCCTGGACGGCGCGATGGGCACCGTGCTGCAGCAGGCCAACCTGAGCGAGACTGGTTTCGGGGGCCCCCATCTGGAAGGCTGCAACGAGAACTTGGTCGTCACCCGGCCCGACGTCGTGCTTTCGATCCACCGCAAGTATCTCGAGGCCGGCTCGGAGATCATCGAAACGAATTCTTTCGGCAGCACTCCGATTGTACTCGGCGAATACGAACTCGCCGATCGCGCGCCGGAGATGAACAGGCGCGCAGCGGAACTGGCCCGGCAGGCCGCCGAATGGAATTTCCCAGCCGCTCGGCCTCGAAGAATTGCCAGAAGACCAGGCCGGTATCTGGATGCTTCTGCACCCGGAAGAGATCGGGGTGCGCCTCACCGAAGGGATGATGATGGACCCGGAAGCGAGCGTGAGCGCACTCGCCTTTCATCATCTTGACTGCGCGTATTTTTCGGTCGGCGATCAGCAGACCGAATCCTGATCGCGGGCCGACCCTGCTTTCGTCTATAATTCGCAACTTGCCCAACGGGGGCGGTTCGATGCGCTATCTGATTCTGAGCGACATCCACGCGAACCTCACGGCGCTGGACGCTGCTCTCGAGGCGGCCAAAGGACGATGGGCCAAAGCTGTCTGCCTCGGTGACATCGTGGGCTACGGGCCCGATCCCAACGAAGCCATCGAACGCGTTCGCTCGCTCGACGCCGTCACGATCCGCGGCAATCACGACAAGGTCGTCGCTTCTTTGATCGACGCCGAGGACTTCAACCCCGTTGCGCGAAGCGCTGCGCTTTGGACCCGTGACCAGCTTCGAAGTGAAAATCGCGAGTATCTCGAAAAACTTCCCAAGGGACCGATCTCGATCGATGGCTTCTCGATCGTCCACGGCGCATTTCACGATGAAGATGAGTATGTCTTTTCCCCGGCGCAGGCCATCGATGGGTTGCTCGAAGCCCCCTCGGCAGTGGCATTCTTCGGCCACACCCATCTACAGGGCGGTTTTGCGCTCCGCGACGACCAAGTGGGCGTTCTGCACTTCACGCCGTCGGGCGGCCGCCCGTTCTCGACCTTCACGACCGAGCCAGGCTCGAGTTACCTGCTCAATCCCGGCTCGATCGGCCAGCCTCGAGACGGCGATCCGCGGTCCGCATTCGCGATCGCGGATCTCGAAAACAGTTCGGTCGAGTTCTGGCGCATCCCCTACGATATCGAAGCGGTGCAGGCGCGGATGGCGCAGGCTGGGCTGCCGGAGCCGCTAATTCTGCGCCTTTCTTTCGGCCGGTGAGGCAGAATGGAGCTATGGAACCCGCCCAAATAGATCGCCAAGAAAGGAGCGGGTTCCCCGCGGCGTTTGCCGCGGGCGCCGGGGTCGTTCTAGTTCTCGTCGCCGGCCTCGTGCTTCTGACGCGCTCAACGACGCAATCCCGAAGGACAGCCGTTGCCGAGAAGTTGCCGTTCGGACCCGAGGAGCAAGCCTACGCACAGCGCATCCATTTTCACGATATTCAAATGGCACAATCCTCGAATCTACTGAACCAGGAGTTCACCTACGTTGCCGGGACGATTTCAAATGGCGGGGACCGCACCGTGCGGGCTCTTGAAGCCACCTTCGAATTCCGCGACCAATTCAACCAGGTCATTCTCCGCGAAACCGAGCGGTTGATCACGCGGAATGCCCAAACCCTGGCGTCTGGCCAGGACCGCGATTTCCAGCTCACCCTCGAACATATTCCCTCGGACTGGAACCGCCAGTATCCCTCGATCCGCATCACCGGCCTGATCCTCGAATAGATGAAATTGACCCGGGATCAGCCAGAGCCATCCGTTGACGAGTGGTGTCCGCGCCGCGAGGCCCGCAGGCAAGAGTTCGCTCACCCATACCTCGCGAGCGAAGCCGAGTCTCGCCGCCTGCCGAGGAAAGAACCATCCGGTGTCATGGCGGAACGGTCGATCCGCTAAGCCGACTCACGGGTTGAAATCTTCCGCGGATATCGAGCCGTCGATTGCGGACGCCCGGATGCCACGAGCGCGCACGAGCGCGCGACGAGATTCTGAGCGCAGCGAATATTTCACACTGAGGAGATCCCTAGCCCAAGTTCGTCACGGAATCGCCAGGAAACCGCCTAACCCTTTCAAAATGAGTTCAGGCGATCGCCGAGTCTGCACTACTACATTTG
>DATMRE010000180.1:0-6648 GCA_035566475.1 Verrucomicrobiia bacterium
ACCGGCGTGTCGAGCCCGGTGACGCGGGTGATCGGCCCGTCGAGATCCTCGAACGCATCCTCGCACACAATCGCCGCAATTTCACCCGCGATTCCCCCCGTACGGGTGTCCTCGTGCACGACGAGCAGCTTGTTCGTCTTCTTCACCGACGCGAGAAGAGTCTCGCGATCGAGTGGGAGAAGGGTACGCAGGTCGATCACTTCCGCATCGATTCCTTCGTTCGAGAGCTGCTTGGCAGCCTCGAGCGAGGTATGTAGCATCGCCGCGTAGCTCACGATCGTCAGATCCCGGCCTTCGCGGCGGACGATGGCCTTGCCGATAGGCACCGTGTAGTCGCCTGCCGGAATTTCTTCCTTGATGCGCCGGTAGAGAAATTTGTGCTCGAAGAAGAGCACCGGATTGTTGTCCCGGATCGCGGACTTGAGCAGACCCTTGGCATCGTACGCCGTTGCGGGGTAGACGATTTTCAGACCCGGCGTGTGCACGAAATACATTTCCGGATTTGCCGAATGAAACGGCCCTCCGTGAACTCCGCCTCCCGAGGGTCCGCGCAGGACCATGGGCACGGGTGCTCCCCATCGGTAGTGTGACTTGGCGACAAAGTTTGTCACCTGATTGAAGCAGCAGGCAATGAAATCGATGAACTGCATTTCAGCTACGGGCCGCAGCCCGAGATAACTCATGCCGCAAGCCGCGCCGACAATCGCGGTTTCGCTGATGGGTGCGTCGATCACGCGGTCGCGGCCAAATCTAGCAAGCAAGCCCTCGGTCACCTTGAATGCGCCGCCGTAGACGCCGATATCTTCGCCAAGAGTAACGACCGAAGGGTCGCGTTCCATCTCTTCCAACAGAGCCTGGCGGATCGCTTCGAGCATTGTGATCTCGGGCACCTTCAGCGTCTCCCCCGCTTATCGTGTGGTCTCGGCTCAAACGGCTTTCCCCTGGCGGGCCCTCGACCGAACGGTACGCGCAGAGCGGGCTCGTTTGAGACATCTGATTGCGCAGGGGCCTGCGGGGGTGATTTCCGGGTTTGCTTGGTGGGAAACTTGGTCGCCGGCTTCGCCTCCGGCTGAGCAGGAGTCTTCCCCCCGACCGGAGCAGAGACGCTCAGCTGCCTAGGGTGTTCTTCGATTGCGCCGAACTCCGCGACCTCCCAGACCGCTCTCGCGCTCGATGCCGGAGGCAACAGTTCATTCTTGGGCCGGCGCCAATCGGCTTCGATCGTGTGGCAGCCATTGCAATAGACTCCTTGTTCGGCCAGTTCGGGCGGAGGCAGTGGCGACTGTTCGGCAAATTTCTGATCCTCGTCCAGCTCGCGTTCGATGCGCGCGTCGATTTCAGATTTTTTCTTCGCGTCCCATAGCTTGTTTTCGGTCAGGTATTTCTCGAATCGGGTGATCGGGTCGCGGGCCCGCCAGAAATCGAGCATGGGCCTCGGGACATACTCGGCCGGGTCATGTTGTGCGTGACCCTTCATCCGCATCGTTTTCACTTCGACCAGCACGGGTCCGCGTCCGGCGCGGCACTGCTCGACAGCTTCCTTTGTTGCGTCGTAAACCGCCAGAACGTCGTTGCCGTCCGCGATGAGGCTCCGAATGCCATAGGCCAAGGCGCGGTCGGCGAGGTTCTGGATCGGAACCTGGCGGGAGACCGGAGTCGAGTACGCCCACTGGTTGTTTTCGAGCAGCAGAACAAACGGCGCGTGCTGCGTGGCCGCGAAGTTCAGGCCTTCGTGGAAGGCGCCCGTCGAACTTCCTCCATCGCCGATCCAGGTCATCGCGACGATCTTCTGGCCAAGGTAGCGGCCGGCGATCGCGACGCCCGCCATCACCGGAACCAGATCGCCGAGCATCGAGATGGGCGCAACGATATGACGAACCTTGAGGTCGCCGAAGTGGCTCGTGCCGTCCTTGCCGAGTGTGGGTGACGTGTAGCGGGCCATGTGCTGGGTGAAGATGTCCCTGGCCTTGACGCCCTTGACGAGCAGGGCACCGATATTGCGAATCATCGGCGCGATCCAGTCATCCGGCTCGAGCGCATAGGACGAGCCGACCGAGACCGCTTCCTGCCCGAGGCTTGAATAAAGCCCGCCGACAATCTTGTTCTGACGGAACAGCCGCTCCATCCGTTCTTCGAGCTGCCGGTTGAGCTGCATGTAGTAGTAGAGCTCGAGGTGCTTTCCGGGAGTGAGAGAATGGTTCATGCCGGGGCGACCTCCGCCGCTCGGTGACCGGCGAACGGCTGGCCCGCGCTCGCTTGGTCTGCCAAGGTTTGTTCAAGCTCGCGGCGCGATACCTGCGCCAGAACGCGCTCCAGAACCTCTCCAAAATGCCTCACCAGATGCGAGCGCACTTCCTCGTTCGATACGGCGCGACCGAGCACTCGTTCAACAGACGTGGCACGGCTGTCGGCGATTCCGCAGGGCACGATCAAATCAAAGTAGCGCAGGTCGGTTGAAACATTGTAGGCGAAGCCGTGTGACGTCACCCAGCGGCTTAAGTGTACACCGAGAGCCGCAAGCTTTTCTTCACCCGCTGGCGTTTCGATCCAGACGCCGTGTCGGCCTTCGACTCGCTTGGCCGGGATCTCGAAATCGAGCGAGGCTCGAATCATCACCTCTTCGAGCTGCGAGACGTACCAGCGGACATCGCGGCGCTGTTCCGCCAGATCCAGAATCGGATAGCCGACAATCTGGCCTGGGCCGTGGTAGGTGATGTCGCCGCCACGGTCCGTTCCATGAAATTCGACGTTCATCTGCGCGAGGAGGTGTTCTTCGGCGCGCAAATGCTCCCGCCTTCCGTTGCGACCAAGTGTGATCACGTGGGGATGCTCGCAAAGCAACAACACGTCCGGAATCGCGCCGTCTTTTCGTGCGGCGAGTACCTGCTGCTGCAAGTCGCAGGCGCGACCGTAGGGGATGATCCCCAGGTCCACTACCCAGCAGATTTTGGCGGATTTCATCACCGGCCGTTTTCGAAAGCCTACCTTCACGTCTTTGGCGCTCGGTGCCGGGCCGAAAGACCGGCACCAGGAGACCAGAGGTTAGTAGTTGATCGTCAGTCCGCGCACGGAGTTGAACGCGTCGCCCATCGCTTCCCAGACGGTCGGATGCGCGTGAACCGTCGCGGCCATGTCGTCGAGCGTGGCCTCGAGCCCGAGCGCCGAGGTCGGCTCAGCGATGATCTCGGTCGCCAATGGCCCGATCGCATGGACGCCGAGAAGTTCGCCGTACTTCGCCTCGGCGACCACCTTGATGAATCCCTCGTGCTGGCCAAGGATGGAGGCCTTGCTGTTCGCAAGAAAAGGGAACTTTCCGGTCTTCACCTCGAAGCCTGCTTCGCGGGCCTGTTTTTCGGTGAGACCGATCGAGCCGATCTGCGGCTCGCAGTAGGTGGCGTTCGGGCATCGCTTGCGGTCAAACGGCTGCACATCCTTGCCCGCCATGCGGCCCACAGCGATGATTCCTTCCATCGAAGCGGCGTGCGCAAGCTGCGGCAGGCCGGCGACGATATCTCCAATGGCATAGAGACGGGGCTCGGCGGTCTCAGAATACGCATCCGTGTGTACGAAGCCCCGTTCAAGCTTCGCCTTGGTGTTCTCGATGCCGATGTTGTCGATGAGCGGGCGACGGCCTACGGCGATCAGAACCTTTTCGGCAGCAATCGACGCGGACTTCCCGGTCCTGTCTTTATAGGTGATCGTCGCGCCCTGGGCGTTCTTGTTTACCGACTCGACTACGGACTCGAGCTGGATACGAATGCCCTTCTTTTGGAAGGCCTTTGCTAGCTCGGCGGAGATGTCCTCATCCTCAAGCGGCACGACCCGCGGCAGCATCTCGAGGATCGTGACTTCGGCTCCGAAGGTGCGAAAGATCGAAGCAAATTCGACGCCCACGGCGCCTGATCCAACCACCACGAGCGACTTTGGAATGCTTTCGAGCAAGAGGATTTCGCGGTTTGTGAGGATCGTATTTCCATCGATCTCGACGCCCGGGAGCGAGCGGGCCTCCGAGCCCGTCGCGAGCATCGTGTAAGTCGTTTCGAGTTCGCTCACCTTGCCGTCTTTCTCGACCGCAACCCGGCCGGGGCCGGCGATGCGTCCCCAGCTGCCGGTGATCGATTCGACCTTGTTCTTCTTGAAAAGCGCGGCGATGCCCCCGGCGTGCTTCTTAACGATCTTGTCCTTGCGCGCGAGCATGGAGGGCCAGTTCACCTTCAGGCCCTTCACTTCGAAGCCAAATTCTTCGGCGCGCTTAAAATTGTCGTACAGGTCTGCGTGGTGCAGGAAGACTTTGGTCGGGATACAGCCGACGTGTAGGCAAGTCCCGCCGAGAAAGGGATCCTTCTCGACGACCGCGGTTTTCAGCCCCCACTGGGAGGCCCGGATTGCGGCTACATACCCGCCCGGCCCGCTGCCGATGATGACCAGATCGTATTTGGCCAATCCATCCCTCCGTTGCCGTTCTCATTTTGAGACGATACATGCATGGAAGGGTAGTTTTAGTTGCGGCTCTTCCAGGCGCGCAGAGTTCAGATTTTAGCAGCCGCACTCGGCCGCCGCAACCCATAGGCGCGCTCTGTTCAGGAAAATCCTCCCGGGTCGTCCTGGAATCCTTTTACCGGGCCGCTACATCTACTACACTCGGTCATTTGACAACAATACACTTGACCGGTAAAATCACTTATTTTGGATGAGGCCGTGGGGCCTCGCCTACGGACCCGACCATGGAAAAGAAGCGACTCGAATATTATAAGAAGAAACTGGTCACCCGGCGCGAAGAACTCGTGCGAGGCATCGCCCGCACCGAACAGGAAGGCCGTGAAGCGGACGAAGATCCGACGGTGGATCTCGCCGACAAGGCCGCCAACTCCTACACCAAGGAATTCCTTTTCGGGCAAACGCACAACGACCGTTCCCTGCTGCAGCTGGTCGACGACGCGCTCATGCGCATCCGAGACAATTCCTTTGGCGAGTGCATTTCGTGCCACCAGGAACTGCAGCAGAAGCGCCTCGAAGCCGTGCCGTGGACCCGCTATTGCATTACCTGCCAGGAAAAGAAGGAGCAGGGGCTGCTATAACCCGCTCGAAGCGAAACGGCGCGCGCAGGTCCCGCCTTCGAGTGATTCCCGGGGAATTGAACTAAAGAGGTGGGCCCCTGCGGGTGGGCAGTACCGTCACGCGGGCCCTCTCGGTCGTCCGGCGAACGGTGGCCGGGTTCGGTTGTGGTGGATGCGGGCCCGCCGACAGGCCGGCGCCACGGCCGCTGATTCGAGCCCGCCGCTCCGGCTTCGCGAGTGTCCGAGCCCCTGCAATCGGTCCCGCAATCTGCTCAGTAGAGGCCGGCCTTGCGATATCAAACACGAGATTCGATTCCCGAGCAGGAGTCCGCCCGGCACCGAGTTCAACGAGCCGCCATCGAGGTTTCATGCCCGTAGCCGAGAGTCCGTCCTTGGCGTCTAGGCCACGTGCGGGCGCCCGCGAGTTGACAAGCTGCGCTTCCTGCTGGTAGATGATGTATGTACGGACAATTTTGTGCGCTAGTGGATTGCTGCGCGCTTTCGCTCAGGAGAGCTTGCCCAGCTGCTGCCCGTGCTGAGGGTGCGCTTCGTTCGAGGGTGGGACCCTCGGGGTCCATTCCGTCGAGTAAGTAAGTAATTGACGCAGACAAGCCGAGCATCTCCGGTTGCAACTGAGATGATGGCACCGGTGAGACAAAGGCGGCCTAATGGATAAGCGGCTCAAGATTGGTTTACGCCCGAGACCCAGCATTGGCCTGATCGGAGTCGTCTCGGATGCTCCTTCCCAGAAGCCGCAAACGGCGCCACCCGGCCGCCCATCCGTGATGCAGGCGCCCGTGCTGGTGCTGAACGCGACGTTCGAGCCCATCAATGTCACCGCCGTTCGCCGGGCCTTGGTGTTGATGCTGAAGGGGGTCGCCCAGGCGGAAGAAACCAGCCACGCCAAGGTGCACTCGACCTCCAAGGCGATTCAGGTGCCGTCCGTGATCCGCCTGCTGAGCTACCGGCATATCCCGCAGCAGAGCCGAGCGCTTTCGCGAAAGAACATTCTCTTGCGCGACCGGAATACTTGCCAGTTCTGCGGCGATGCGTTTCCGGCCTCGGAGTTGACGCTCGACCACGTCCTGCCGCGTTCGCGGGGGGGACGGTCGTCCTGGGAGAACCTGGTGGCTTGCTGCTACACGTGCAATAACCGAAAAGGAGATCGCACGCCTGAAGAGGCCGGCTTGCAGCTTCAGCGTCGGCCGCGGCCCTTCACGCTGCATACCTCGCGGCAGCTGATGCGCCTGATCGGGCACCGAGACGAGAAGTGGCGCAAGTATCTTTTTTACTGAGGCTTCGCAGGATGCAACCTTTTCATCACTGGAGCGTCTAAATCTTCAATTGCTTCTAGGACACACCCCGGGAAGCGAGACTGGGTTTTATAACTGGCCCGCTTCCCTCCTCTTATCTTCAGCTTATCTTCGACCGTAGCGACTTCGAACGATTGCCCTTCGAAACCTCGCCACCCGGTTTGACCGCGAATACCGAATGGAAGTTCAAACGCCCGCTCGGCCGATGTTCTTCTCACCCGAGACTGCTGAGGTGAATCTCGGGCTAGCCCAAGTTCGTCACGGGTCCGATGAATTCG
>DATMRE010000181.1:0-3163 GCA_035566475.1 Verrucomicrobiia bacterium
CTTCTGCCTCCGGCGAAGTGCTCACCCAGGATCAACCCAAGAAGTGTCAGAACGCCTTTATGCGCGTCACGGTGTGCACTCGAATTTCCGACGTAGACTCCCGAGCGATCCGGGGGAACTTGCTCGGCTGCTAGATTCGAAATGACCAAGCTACCGGAATTTCCCAACAATCACCGCCTCCAGCAGAGTCCGATGCTGGCGCAGCGGGATACACATCCGATAGAATGCCCGATTGACGCTCGGGCCCGCTCGGCCGAAGCGCACGGCGAGCGTTGCTCTCTCGGTAGAACGCTGTGTTTCTTCATCCCCTATCGTCAAAGGAGAAATCCGATGGCCCCATTCCTCGGAGTCGATTTCCTTGACTTCGATTCCCTGCTGAGCAACGAAGAGAGGCTCGCGAGGCAGACGGTGCGACGGTTTGTAGACGAGCAAATTCTGCCGATCATCGAAGAGCACAACAGCCAGGGCAAATTTCCCGCCCAACTTGTGCCGCCAATGGCCGCGCTCGGCCTTTTCGGAGCGAGCCTGACGGGTTACGGCTGCGCCGGTATGTCGAATGTCGAATACGGACTTGTGATGCAGGAAATCGAACGCGGCGATTCGGCGCTGCGGAGCTTCGTTTCGGTGCAGTCAGCACTCGTCATGTATCCGATTCACGCATTCGGATCGGACGCCCAGAAGGATCAATGGCTGCCCCGGCTGCAACAAGGCACAGCCATCGGCTGCTTCGGCCTCACCGAACCACAGTTCGGTTCAAATCCCGGCGGCATGCTCACGCGCGCCGCCAAGCAAGGTTCGAGCTATGTCCTGAATGGCGAGAAGATGTGGATCACGGGCGGTTCGATCGCCGATGTGGCGCTCATATGGGCGAAGTGCGAGGACGGCAAGGTCCGCGGGTTTCTCGTCGAGAAGGGAACGCCGGGATTCACGGCGAGGGATATTCATGGAAAATATTCGCTGCGCGCCTCGGTCACATCGGCTCTGGCGATGACTGACTGCAAGATTCCTGCCGAGAATGTGCTGCCGGGCGTCGCGGGGTTGAAAGGGCCTCTTTCCTGCCTCAATCAGGCCCGCTACGGCATCGGCTGGGGCGCCATCGGCGCGGCCATGGCCTGCTATGACACGGCGCTCGCCTACGCGAAACAGCGAAAGCAGTTCGATAACCGGCCGATCGCGTCGCACCAACTCGTGCAGGAGAAACTGGTTTGGATGATCACGGAAATCACGAAGGCGCAGTTCCTGATGCTGCAGGTGGGCCGCCTGAAGGACCAGAATCGCGTCGACCCGTCGCATATCTCCATGGCGAAGATGAACAACGTCTGGATGGCGCGCGAAACAGCGCGGATGGCGCGCGAAATCCTGGGCGCAAATGGAATCGTCGACGACTACCCCATCATGCGGCATATGGCCAACCTTGAATCGGTGTACACGTACGAGGGAACGCACGATATCCATAAGCTGGTCATCGGCGAACGCATCACGGGAATTTCCGCGTTCCTCTAGCCTGCGCTCGCATCCCAGGAAGTCTTTCGAAGTTGACTCCGTGCCATTCTATTTCGATCGCGTCTTGGCTATTCTATTAGACTAAACGGGGCAAGGATTGGCAGCGGACCTCGTGGAATGATGACCGGCAACTCTGCCGACGATCCCACGAACCCAAGCGCACGGGAGAGCCGATCAACTGAAACGAGTTCATACCAGAAGACCGATTCGTCGAGCTCCTCGATCTAGTCCGGGCGCGCCGGGCCGCGCATTTAAGGTCCCGATTCGTTTATGATAGCGCCTGGCCGGAAACTCCCGACCTAAAATCAACCTCGCATCCAAGGAGCATCATCATGGAGAAGGCACTGAGCCTCGAATTCTTGCGCGTGGTAGAGGGAGCCGCTATCGCATCGGCGCGGACAATGGGTCTCGGCGACGGGCACAAGTCCGACCAGATCGCGGTCGAAACGTTGCGCAGCGCGATGGACTCGGTCGGAATGGACGGCACGATTGTAATCGGCGAAGGCGAGCGGGACAAAGCGCCCATGCTCTTCATCGGCGAAAAGGTGGGTGCGGCCGTCAGGGATAAGAGCCGCAAATACCCGGAAGTGGACATTGCTGTCGACCCGCTCGAGGGAACAAACCTGTGCGCGACCGGCGAGCCGAACGCGATCGTTGTGCTGGCGGCGAGCGATCGCGGCGGGCTGCTGCACGCCCCCGACCTGTACATGGAGAAAATCATCGTGGGGCCGTCGTGCAAGGGTGCCGTCGAGCTAGACGCGCCCGTCGGACACAACCTGCGCGCGATTGCCAAAAGGCTCAACCGCGAGATCGAAGACCTGGTCGTGATTGTCCTCGACCGTCCGCGGCACGAGAAGCTGATCCATGACATCCGCAAGGCGGGCGCGCGCATCCGCCTGATTTCCGATGGCGACCTCTCGGCGGGCATCAGCGCGGCGGTCATTGGCACCGGCGTTCACGCGGTCATGGGTATCGGCGGCGCGCCCGAAGGTGTCTTGACTGCGGCAGCCCTGCGCTGCCTGAACGGCCAGATACTGGCTCGCCTGGTGGTTTCCGAGCCGGCGCACCGCGAGCGCCTTGCGCAGATGGGCATCGCAGACCCCAGTCGAATCTACGACACCGATGATCTCGCACCGGGAAAGAGAATCATCTTTGCCTGCACCGGGGTCACGGGTGGAAATCTGCTGCGAGGCGTCCGATTTTTCGGCGAAGGCGTCCGCACACATTCTCTGATCCTGACCCACGAAGAGCCCCAGGTGCGATTCGTCGACACCGTCCACCTCGAGAAGCGCCCGGACGTGAAGGTTCGATTCTACTGAGCCCACAATATCCTGGTATCCGCCGATACCCGGAATCCGTCTAAGAGTCGGGAGTACTATACGGCTTAGAATCGTCTGTTTCTCGGACGGCCTCGAAATCCTTCTAAGCTCGCCTTGGGAACCGACTCATAGGTGCATGCCCTGAGGGGAGCCGTCGTCTGTTTGGCGCATTACCAAAGATGTCCATATGCGACCACGGCGGGTCTTGTCTCAATGGAGGAGAGATGTCGAAGAAATCACTTTTGACTCTCGCGGCGGCAGTGTTTATTTGCTCCCTACGGCCTGCCGAGGGTCAGAGCCGCGTTCAACTGCCCGACGGCGACGGCAAGCAAACGGTCGAG
>DATMRE010000182.1:0-11391 GCA_035566475.1 Verrucomicrobiia bacterium
AGGTTTTCGACGCACATGATGGCGCCGGGATCAAGCTGGCGGGCATCATGGGCATTCGTTCGGGCTTGATCACCGGGCGCGATTCGCCGGCTACGGCGCGCCGGGCGAAGGAAATGGGGGTGGAGTTTGTCTTCCAGGGGAAGCCGAAGAAACTTGAATCTTACCAAACTATCCTCGCGAGCGCGGGAGTAACGGACGAGGAAGTCGCCTATATCGGCGACGACCTGCCGGATCTTCCGCTCCTTGAACGTGCCGGGCTCGCCGTGGCCGTTGCCGATGCCGCCGTCGAAGTCAAACGCGCGGCGCACTACATCACGACGGTTCCCGGTGGCCGCGGCGCCGCTCGCGAGGTCGTCGAACTGATCCTCAAATCGCAAGGCAAGTGGAAGACGGCCATTCCCCAGGCCATCGCCTGAGACGTCTCGTTGGAGACATTCGGCATTCCGCCGGTGAATCGCGATCCGAGGAGCTCAACAGCGCTCAGGCCGACCGAGACGGTTGTCTTCCCGATCTCGGGTGCGGTCGACGAGCTCGGACGGACTCTCAGCGCTCGAGGTGTGTTGTCAGGTATGCCAAGGCCGGTGCGAGGGATGGAATCGCGAGCGGCCTCACTCTCGCTTTCCGCGAACCCAGGGCGATTGCCGGTGCTACACAGGGAGCCGTCTCCGATGCGTCCTTACCGGGCGAGCGACTCTTCCGATACTTCGGCTTCGCGGTACCCGAAGAAGTGCCGGCGCTTAATGACCTCGGCAATCTCCGGAGGTACCATGCTCTCCCAGGAGCCGTCGTTTTCCTTGATTCGCCTCAGGACATCGCGCGAGAAGATGTGCAGCACGCCTTCATCGAAATTGTCGAGATGCTTGATCCTGCCACGTTCGGTCAGGTGATGATAAAGACTGCGCAGGTTCTCGCGCATCTCTACGTTCTCCGCCGTGCTCAGCAGGCCGCTCACTGGGTCTCGCACTGGATAGACGTAGATTCGCAAGTCCTTAGTGAACAGTTTTCCGAAGGCCTCGAGGATGCCGCCTTCGAGTTCTGCGTAGTACTGTTCGTTGAATAGATCAAGCAGACTGGAGGTCCCCATGGTAAGCGCGATCGGCTCGGTTGTATACTGCCTCAGGTAGGCTCCGAGTCGGTAGTATTCAAAGTAGTCCGAGATCAGCACTGTCTTGCCGGCGGCAGCCAGGACGTCGGCGCGGGCCAGAAAGTCGTTCAGGTCGATCTTCCCCGTCGCCAGAAGATTCCGCATCGTAATCTCCATCAGCTCGACGATCTCGCCGGCCTTGACCTCGGGCTCGGCAGCGAAGCGCTCACGGGCGCTCCGGATCATGTCGATGTTGACCTTGGTGACGGGACGAAAGCTGCCTCGTTCGACCAGGATCGGCCGCTTGCGGAGGACCTCGGCGGGTTGAAGTACTTCACCGGCCGGCCCGAACATCGCGGCGCCGCTGAGGCCGAGTTGCACGAGCTTGAGACTCATCACGCGGTTGTCGACATGGCGGAACTCGATGCCCGAGAACTCGATCATGTCAATCTCGACTCGCTCCGTGTTGAGGCTGTCGAGCAGCGATTCGACCATCGATTCTGGCTTGTGATGCAGGAAAAAGGCGGAATAGAGCAGATTGACTCCGACGATGCCCAGTGCCTCTTGCTGCAGACCGTTTTCATGTTCGAGCATGCGGACATGAACCAGTACCTGACTGTCGGCGTCCCGCGGGTGAGCCTGGTATTTCACGCCCATCCAGCCGTGGCATTCATTCGTCCCTTGGTAGTTGCGGGCCGCCACCGTGTCGGCAAAGGCGAAGAAGGCGGTGCTGTCTCCACGCGAGGAGCGCAGCCTTTCAAGATTGAGGCCATGCTCGTAGTCGAGCATGCTCTGCAAGCGTTCCCGCGAGACGTAGCGCTTGCATCGGCCGTAGATGGCGTCGCTGACCGCCATGTCGTAGGCGGAAATAGACTTGGAGATTGAGCCGGCCGCGGCCCCGACCTTGAAAAACCATCGCGCAACCTCCTGCCCGGCGCCGATCTCAGCGAAGGTACCGTAGCGCATGAGGTCGAGGTTGATCTTCATTGCTTTCTGGTTGGTCGTCAGTCGTGGGCGTTCGTTGTCGCTCGGTGTCGGTTCAATTTCGCTCCGCATGTTTCTCGAACGTGCACGTGAATAGCCGAATCCCAGACGACCCGCGCTCGGGAAACGAAGCTCTTGATCGTCGCTTCGACCCCGGATCGATGAGGAATTTCTTAGTTTCTGCCGCCCCGAACATGCCCGCACGGCATCGGGGCGTTGCGGCTAGAGCGCTGCGGTTGGGTCCGGCCCGAAAAAAGGCTGCCTCTGAGAACCGGAAAGATCCGGGAGATTGAGGAATTTCTAATCGCAGGAGGACCGAGCGGATTCGTTGGGTCATTCCACGTGTCCCTCGAGCCTGAATTTGGAGACAACGAATCAGCAATCTTATGGAACTCCATTTTGGGAACCGCAAATCTTTACCCATGCAGGCGCCCATCGAGTTTCAGTTCGCCGGAAATCGCGATCGCGACGGTGCGCCCACGAGCGTGCAGGATCTCTCCGAGCGCAGATCCGAGCGAAGGCCGCGACAGAGGGGAACTGATGATGTGCAAGGCGGATGTTGTCGTGAGCCCCGGAAGGGGGCGGCTTCGAGCCGAGGCTCTGCCCCTGAGCAGAGGCTCACTCCCGGGCCGGCACATCATGCACACCGTCAGCCCACCCGGAAGGTGAACTTTCCGGTCCGAGTTGAATCGCTATTCGTGCGGGAGACAAGCCATTCGAGCGGGAAACGTTTTATCCGCTGGCTGCACCATTGTCCATGTGGACTCGACTGCGCTCCGAGCGCCCAGGCGTATCGGCGGCGACGGCCTTGGACGTTGATCATCTGCGCGAGGCGGTGAAGGTTGGGTGTGCGACCGGGGATATCACGTTGTTACTCGCCCTAGTGATCGCCACTGTTCTTGGCTGTTTTCTAAAACGTGTTTCCAGTGCCGGGAGAATCCTGCCCGATTGAATCGGACTCCGCCCGACGAGGCTTTCGGCAATTTGCCGGCCTAGTTTAGGGTAGAGACGGAAGCCGCTCGGCTCCCCGCGCGATGCGGGGTGACTGGCAAGCCTTTCAAGCCAAGCCCGATCCCTCCGCCATAGGGAAGATGCGAGTTCATTGAAACACGAGTGCCGGCGAGCGAGAAGATCAGGCAACGATTGAAATGGAAACCACTTTTCCGTTCTCCTGTTCAGCGCTTCATAGGGATTTCCATCCGCTGGGAGGGATCGCGTGTACGATCATGCTCGTGGCACCAAGCGTCGAGAGAAGAGCGTGGTTTGCGTCGACGCCCAAAATGAAATACTGTCTTTGTTCGGTGAACGACGCCAACCATTCCCGTGAAATCTCGAAGTTCCCCCGGGGCGCGTGTTTTCCGCTTCTTCTGCTGCGCCTCACATGGCCCGAGACGCTGCGCCGGCTGCATAGAGCATCGGGGACGCAGCCGAAACCATGAGCAGCACGCCCTCGAGGCCAACGATCCAAGTCGGCGCGCCGCACCCGCTGGGAGCGACCTGGGACGGAGCCGGCGTGAACTTCGCGCTGTTTTCCGCCAACGCCACCCGCGTGGAGCTTTGTCTTTTTGATCCGACCGGTGCCACTGAAATTCGACGGGTCGAGCTGCCGGAATACACCGACGAAATCTGGCACGGCTACCTGACCGGAGCCGGTCCGGGAACGGTGTACGGTTACCGTGTCTATGGACCCTACGCGCCCGAAGAAGGTCACCGCTTCAACGCCAATAAACTTCTGCTCGATCCGTACGCGCGTTCCCATGTCGGCCAGATCAAATGGGACGACGCGTGCTTCGGCTACACGACCGGCTCCGAAGCCGGTGACCTTTCCTTCGACGAGCGCGACAGCGCGCCGTTCGTTGCGAAGAGTGTTGTGGTTGACCCGACGTTCCGCTGGCGCCCCGACACGCGGCACCGCCCGGTTTCGTGGGAGTGCACCATCCTCTACGAGTTGCACGTCCGCGGATACACCCGCCAGCATGGCAGCGTCCCTCGCAAACGACGCGGAACGTTTTCCGGGCTGTCCTCGCGCGAAACCGTCTCGTACATCAAATCGCTCGGCGTCACTGCGATCGAGCTTCTGCCGATCTATGCGTCTCTGAGCGATCGCCCGCTGATCGACAAAAAGCTCAGCAACTATTGGGGATACAACAGCATCGGATTCTTCGCTCCCGATTCGCGCTACGCCGCCGATCCGGCCCGCGTATTGCACGAGTTCAAGGAGATGATCGCTCGCTTCCACGATGCCGGCCTCGAAGTGATCCTCGATGTCGTGTACAACCACACCGCCGAGGGCAACGAGTTCGGACCGACGCTTTGCTTTAAAGGTATCGACAACGCCAGCTACTACCGTTTGATTCCCGAGTCGCGTCGCCACTACATTAATGACGCCGGCACAGGCAACACGCTCAATCTGTCCCACTCCCGCATGATTCAGTTGGTTAGCGACAGCTTGCGTTATTGGGTCGAAGAGACGCAGGTCGACGGCTTTCGGTTCGACCTCGGCACAATTCTTGCCCGCGAGCCCGAAGGATTCGATACACAGAGTGGTTTTCTGAAAGTGTGCGGTCAGGATCCGGTGCTCGGCACCGTGAAGCTGATTGCCGAACCGTGGGATTGCGGCCCGGGCGGCTATCAAGTGGGCGAATTTCCTCCGGGTTGGGCGGAATGGAATGACAAGTTTCGCGACACCGTTCGAGATTTCTGGAGGGGGAGCGCCCTCCCGGGCGCTCTCGCACCGCGCCTGTGCGCCTCAGGCGATATTTTCAACCGCCGCGGGCGCAAGCCGTGGGCCTCGGTGAATTTTGTGACGGCCCACGATGGCTTCACCCTGGCCGACCTCGTTTCGTATAACGAAAAACATAATGAAGCGAACGGAGAAGGCAATCAGGACGGTACCTCGGACAACCGCTCGTGGAACTGCGGTGTCGAAGGACCGAGCGACGATCCTGCGATCGTCGCATTGCGCTCGCGGCAGATGCGCAACATGCTCGCCACGCTGCTGCTCGCGCAAGGAACGCCGATGTTGCTCGCCGGAGACGAATTTGCCCGCACTCAGCGTGGCAACAACAACGCCTATTGCCAGGACAACGAAATCAGTTGGGTGGACTGGAGCCTCGCCGCGCGCCACGAAGAGATGATTCAGTTTGTGCGCCGGCTCACGGCGCTTCGGCACGCGTATCCTGTGCTGCACCGCAACCGCTTTCTCACCGGCATCTCCAGCCCCGCGCTCGACGTGAAGGACGTCACCTGGATTGCTCCGTCCGGCGGCGAAATGCGGCAGGAAGACTGGCAGAATCCCGAGCTTCGTTGCTTCGGCATGCTGATCGACGGCCGCGCGCAGCCCACGGGCATCGAGGAACGCGGCTCGGACGCAACGATTCTGCTCGTCCTCAACGGCGGCCACGAGGACGCCGGCTTTACGCCGCCTGGCTCGGCCGAATCCGAGCGATGGCTGCTGCTGCTCGATTCCGGCCGGCCGCAGCGCGGAATCCCGGGCGCCCGCGAATTGTTTCGACCCGGAGAGAGCTTCTCGGCTAGTGCGCGGTCCTTTCTGGCGTTCCTGCTCGAGATATCCCCAGCGTCTGAAGAGAGCGTTTCGATACCACCCGGCCCGCCTCCCGCAACAGGTCTCGACCCGTCCCCGGCTCCGAAGCCCTCGTGATTCCGCAAGCTACGCGGGCTCAAATCTGCGGCCGCGGGCCGCGAAAATCAGGAGCTGCGCAATGCCGTAGAATGACGCAGTGACGTTCTGCCGCAGCACCGGAGGCGGGCTCTCTTCGTGGACTCGGTTCTTGCCTGATGGAATGCTGCTTTCGACGAAGACGATTGCCCAACCGGATCGTCGGCATCTCCGCGATCCGATCGCTCCGCATTCGCCCTGTTTAATATTGCGGCGGTAGAGCGATCACCTTCGCGCACACTACAGGAAAGTCTGTATTGCACCGCATTCGGCGCGCGTTCTAAGTTTAATCGGGCGCGCTTTGAGGCGGCTCGGCCAGGTTCACCGGCGTATACGGATCCCACAAATCTGCGACGTATTTTCTTGGAGCCTATGGAGCAGTCCTTTCCCTGGTGGTATCCCGTCGGCGCGCAACTTGACTCGACTGGAGCGCACTTTCGCGTGTGGGCGCCCGAGCACCGCTCGGTCCGTGCCGTTGTCGCTGGTGGCGCCGAGCTGGAGTTGAGCAAGGACACCGGCGGCTACTTCGGCGGTTTTCTGCCTGGCGTGGGCGATGGCGCCCGTTACGCGTATCTGGTTGACGGCGAAGGTCCGTTTCCCGATCCCGCATCTCGTTCACAGCCTGACGGCCCGCATCAATCGTCCGAGGTCGTCGATCCCACTCGCTTCGCGTGGACCGATCGAGAATGGCGCGGCATTCGCATCGAAGGTCAGGTCATCTACGAGATGCACATCGGCACGTTTACGCGCGAGGGCACATATCGCGCGGCGCTGGAACATCTGCCATTTCTCGCAGAGACCGGCATCACCACGCTCGAGGTGATGCCCATCGCCGATTTTTCTGGAGCGTTCGGCTGGGGCTATGACGGAGTGAATCTGTTCGCGCCTACGCGGCTCTATGGCACGCCAGACGAATTACGCGCCTTCGTCAATCGCGCGCACGGGCTCGGACTCGCCGTTATTCTGGACGTCGTCTACAACCACATCGGCCCCGATGCAAATTATCTGCCGAAATTCTCCGCGACATACGCTTCAAGAATTCACAGAACGGACTGGGGAGAGGCCATTCACTTTTACGGCGAAGGGTCAGAGCCCGTACGTGAATATTTTGCCTCCAATGCCGCGTACTGGATTCGGGAGTTCCATTTGGATGGCTTGAGACTCGATGCCACGCAGGATATTTACGACGATTCGCCGGACCACATTCTCGCCGTGATTGCCCGTAACTGCCGCAAGGCGGCGGAGGATCGCAGCATCGCGCTCATTGCCGAAAACGAAAGCCAGCAGGCGCGGCTCGTGCGGGCGCCGGAGTCGGGCGGCTACGGGCTCGACGCTCTCTGGAATGATGACTTTCATCACTCCGCGATCGTCGCGATCACCGGCCGGGCCGAAGCGTACTACACTGACTATTTGGGCGCTCCGCAGGAACTCGTTTCGTCCGCCAAGTACGGCTTTCTGTACCAGGGCCAGTGGTACGCCTGGCAGAAGAGGCGCCGCGGCACGCCGGCACTCGATCTGAAACCGGCAGCGATGGTCCACTTCATCGAAAATCACGACCACGTCGCGAATTCCGGCCGTGGGCTCCGGATACACGCGCTCACAACGCCTGGGCGCTTCCGCGCCATCACTGCACTGCTGCTGCTGATTCCCGGTACGCCGATGCTGTTTCAGGGGCAGGAGTTCGCGTCATCGGCGCCGTTTCTGTTTTTTGCGGACCACCATGGCGAACTCGCAGCTGCCATTCGCACCGGCCGCGCGGACTTTCTCTCGCAGTGGCGAAGCCTCGCCTCCGTCGCGCCTGCCTACGCCGACCCTTGCGACCGGGCGACCTTCGATCTCTGCAAGCTCGACCACGCCGAACGCCATCGGCATGCCGACGTTGTGCGCCTGCACGCCGATCTGCTTCGCTTGCGCCGCGAGCAGCCGGTCTTTTCACGCCAGGACCGCCAGTTTGACGGCGCGGTCCTGGCTCACGAAGCCTTCGTCCTGCGTTTCTTCGGGAGCCATCCCGGCAGCGACCGGCTGTTGGTCGTGAATCTCGGACGCAACATGCACTGGGATCCCGCGCCGGAGCCGCTCGTCGCGCCGCCGGAAGATTCTGCGTGGCGGATTTTGTGGTCGAGCGAAGACCCCCGGTATGGCGGCGATGGCACGGCGCCGCTCGATTCAGAGCTGAACTGGATGATCCCAGGGCATGCCGCGGTCGTGCTGGAGCCGGCACCGCTCACCGCAGGAGCCATCGAGCCATGACCCAGGTGGTTCGCCGGTTCGAGTGGAAGGGTTCGGCGGACGCAGCGTCGGGGGAACTTGTTGACCGCGAGTGGCTGGTCACCAACGGACTCGGCGGGTACGCGTCCGGAACCCTCGCCGGCGTCATCACGCGCGGCTTCCACGGCTATCTGGTCGCCGCGCTGCCAATTCCGCTCGGTCGCGTGATGATGTTGAACAATCTCGTCGAATCCGTGCAGCTCGCCGACGGCTCGTCGCTGCAGCTTGGAGGGCAGGAACGAGGCAACGCTCCCTTGGGCGCGCACGGCTTATCTTGCCTGCGCGAGTTCCGCCTCGATGACGGTCTGCCGGTGTGGACCTACCAGATCAACGACGTGCAACTTGAGAAGAAAGTGCTGATGATCCACCGCCAGAACTCCGTGCACATCCGCTACGGCGCGCTCGGGCAGACTGGCCTGCGCATGACGCTGCGGCCCTTCGTGAATTTCCGCCCGCACGAAGCGCCGGTGAGCACGCCCCTTTCGGGGAACTACGCGCTGACCGTTGTCGAAGACGCGTTTGAGATTTCCAGCGGGCCGCAGATGCCTTCGCTGCGGCTGGTACTCCACGGGCAGGATAGTTCCTTAACCATGGACCGAACGCGTTTTGAGGAAGTGATCTATCCCCTCGAGGAGAGCCGCGGCTACGCGGCGCGCGGAGATCTCTGGAGCCCCGGCTATTTTTCCGTGTCACTCTCGCCGGGCCAACCGGTGACACTGGTGGCCTCGGCCGAGCCGTGGGATACGGTTCGCGCCGTCAGCCCCGAGTACGCGGCAGAAGCCGAGCAGAGGCGCCGCAAGCGTTTGCTGTTTCGCGCCCATCCCGAGGCGCGGACCGGCGTGGCCGCCGAGCTTGTTCTTGCCGCCGATCAATTCATCGCCGCGCCCGCCGGGCGCGTGGACGACACGCTGCGCGCCTGGGCCGGTGGGGATGAAGTCCGGACAATCATCGCCGGCTACCCCTGGTTCACCGATTGGGGCCGCGATACGATGATCAGCCTCGAAGGACTCGCGCTGGTGACCGGACGACACCTCGAAGCCGCGTACATCCTCCGGACCTTTTCACAATATGTTCGAAACGGCCTCATTCCCAACATGTTTCCCGAGGGGCGGGACAGCGGCCTCTATCACACGGCGGACGCCACGCTGTGGTTCTTCCACGCCATTGATCGCTACCTGGCGGTTTCGAATGACGAAATGCTCTTGTCCGAGATTCTCCCGAAGCTCGAGCAGATCATCAACTCTCATCTGCGCGGCACAGACTTCGGCATCGGCGTGGATCCCGCCGACGGCCTGCTGCGTGAAGGCGCGCCCGGCTACCAGCTCACGTGGATGGACGCGAAGGTAGAAGACTGGGTGGTCACGCCGCGACGCGGCAAGCCCGTGGAGATCAATGCGCTGTGGTATAACGCCCTGCGCCTGATGGAAAAGTGGCTACGCGAGTTCGAGCGAACGGAAGCGGCCGAGACCATCGCCGACCATGCGCGAAAGGCACGTGAATCGTTTCAGAAGCGATTCTGGTACGAGAACGGAAAGTATCTGTACGACGTCGTTGATGGCGAGCAAGGCGATGACTGCTCTCTGCGCCCCAACCAGCTTCTCGCCATTTCGCTCGAATATCCCGTGCTCGAAGAGGAAAAGTGGGAGCCGGTCGTGCAGGTCGTCCGGGAAAAACTGCTGACGCCGTTCGGGCTGCGCAGTCTCGCGCCCGGAGAGAAAGACTACAAGCCGAAGTACTACGGCGATCTGCGCGCTCGCGATGCGGCCTACCATCAGGGCACCGTCTGGCCGTGGCTGCTCGGTCCGTTCATTGACGCCTGGTTCAAGGTGCATCCCGGGGACAGCGAAGCCGTGTCGCAGTTTCTTTCCGCATTCGACAAGCACCTCGGCGAGGGGGCCGTGGGCTCTGTCAGTGAAATTTTCGATGCCGAGCCGCCGTACATCGCACGCGGCTGCGTGGCGCAGGCTTGGAGTGTCGGCGAGCTTCTGCGGTGCCACGTTAAGCAGAAAGATGCAAGCTCGCAGGGAACGCGGCGAACCGGGCGGGATGCTTCACAAGAGTTCTATCCATGAATTTTCCGCGGTCGAGCGGGATTCTTCTTCATCCCACGTCGCTTCCCGGGCCGTTTGGAATCGGCGACCTCGGCCCGCAGGCTCACCGCTTCGCGGAACGGCTGGGAGAGGCTGGGCAGAGGATCTGGCAAGTGCTTCCGCTCGGCCCCATCGGAAAAGGCGATTCGCCGTATCAGTGCCTCTCGTCGTTCGCGGGCAATCCGCTGCTCATCAGTCCAGAGTTACTCGCCGAGCGCGGCTATCTTTCGGCGAAGGAAATTGAGCGCCCGTCGCGTTTCTCGGAGTCACGCGTCGAGTTCGAACGCGTCACGCCGTTCAAGCAACGTCTGCTGCGTCGGGCCTTCGCGGGATTTTCCGAAACGCCCGAGTCGCAGGCGTTCGAACGTCGCGCCGCGCCGTGGCTTGATCCTTTTGCGTGTTTCATGGCGCTCAAGTCCGCCAATCGCGGCCGCCGGTGGACGAAATTCGACCGGAAGAAGACTCCGGCCGAATCCGAGATTGGCTTCCACAAGTTCGTGCAGTACGAGTTTTTCCGCCAGTGGGCGGCGCTGAAGAAGCGATGCGCGAGTCTCGGCATTTCGGTGCTCGGCGACGTTTCGTTTTATCTCGAGCACGACAGCGCCGAGGTCTGGGCGCATCCCGAATTCTTTGATCTCGACGGGAGCGGCGAGCCGAGAACGATCGGGGGTGTACCGCCGGACTATTTCAGCGCGACGGGCCAACTTTGGAGCAACCCGACGTATCGCTGGGACCGGCTCGAGAAAAGCGGCTTCGGCTTGTGGATTGACCGTCTCCGCGCCTCATTCGAACTCGTTGACTTGCTTCGCCTCGATCACTTCCGCGGATTCGAAGCGTTCTGGAAGGTGCCGTCGGGTGAACGCACGGCACGCAACGGCCACTGGGTGAAAGGTCCCGGCGCGCGGTTCTTCACGGCAGCGAGAAACGCGCTCGGCGAGCTGCCGATCGTTGCCGAAAATCTCGGCATGATCACGCCGGAGGTGGAAGCGATTCGACGCGAATTCGGTTTCCCCGGTATGGCGGTTCTGCAATTCGCGTTCGCCGATGACGATTCGATTCACCGGCCGCACAACTACGACGTAGAACTGATGGCCTTCACCGGGACGCATGACAACGACACGACGTGCGGCTGGTGGGACAGCCTCGAGAGAACAAAGCGGAACGGTGCCGGAGAGTGCGCCCGCGCCGCCGCGTATCTCCAGCTTGGCCGCGGCGAAAATAAGGAGATTCACTGGCGTTGTATCGCAGCCGTACTGACGTCGGTCGCGCGCCTGGCCGTGATTCCG
>DATMRE010000183.1:0-7589 GCA_035566475.1 Verrucomicrobiia bacterium
GCGAATGGGATTTCTACACAAACAGGCATGAAAACCGGCTCGAGCCTGCTGCCGCTGTGAAGCCGCCTATGGGGGCCCCGCTTCGATCGCCGGAGGCTGCGCCCAAGGCCGCGGCCACCGCCTCTCCGGCAGCGGCGGTCGGGACCGCGGTGCGCTACGGGCCGCCCGTGATGCCCAGGGGCTCCCTCGTGCTCCAGGTTGCGGCTGTTACGCGCGCAAGCGACGCGCTCGCGATGGCCGACGCGCTCGGGCAGAAGGGGTTTCCTTCCTTCGTCACCGCTCCCACGACCGATAACTTCTATCGCGTGCAAGTCGGACCCTACCGCGACGACCGCTCGGCCGAGTCCGCCAGGGGGGCGCTTGACCGCGCGGGTTTCAAAGCGATCATCAAGCGCTGAATGAATTTCTCCTGGCATACGCGAGTGCCGCTCGCGATCGCGAGCGGTGCCGCCCTCGCGCTCTCGTTTCCGAACTACAATTTTTCTCTCCTTGCGTGGGTCGCTGTCGGCTGGTTGGTCCTGGCTTCACTCGGGGCGCCTCCGGCCGAGGCGCCTCTGTATGGCTTTCTTCATGGTCTGGTGTTCTATCCCTTGTGCTTGCCGTGGATCGATACCGTCATGCGTCAGTACGGCAATGTTGATCCCTGGTCCGCGGCCGGGATTCTGGGCCTCCTCACGATTGTGCTTGCACTCGCCACCGCGTTCTTCTCCTGGTCGATCGCCTTCACATCGAGCAAGGGCGGAAGGCTCGCCTGCCTGCTCGCTCCGTTTCTCTGGGTGGCGCTCGAATTTTTGCGTTCCCACCTGCCCATCGTCAGTTTTCCGTGGAATCTTGCCGGTTACGCCGCGAGTGGAAATCTCCCGCTCGTGCAGGTGACTGTGCTTACCGGGATCTATGGTCTGAGTTTCATCATCGTTGCATACAGCTCGGTGATTGTGCATGCAATCCTGGCGGGCACCGAGCGCGCCTGGAAGACGGCCCTGGCCTTTACAGCCGTCCTGATCCTGATCTCCGCAGGAGGAAACTACTTCGTGCCCGTCGAGACGCCGCATCACACGGCGCGTCTGGTGCAGACAAATTTCCCGCAGTCTGAGCAGTATCCGGCCAACTGGTTCGAGATGCACACGGACGAACTCGAGCAGCTCGAGCGGATCAGCGTGAAGGCCGCCCCGGAGCCGCCGCGGCTGATCATCTGGCCGGAGGTTCCCGCGCCGTTCAGTTTTGCTGACCCGAAATTTGCCCAGCGCGCCGCTCGGATTGCGCGCGAATCCGGAGCCGATTTTCTCGTTGGCGTGGTCGACTGGAAACGGGACGCCGCAGGGAAGTGGCTCGCTTCGAACAGCGCCGTGCTTCTGGACCCCTCCGGCCAGCGGATTTTCAGCTATGATAAGATTCACCTGGTTCCATTTGGCGAGTATGTTCCGCTGCGCCGTTGGCTCAGCTTCGCAGGCCGGCTGACGGCGGACATCTCTGATTTCACACCAGGTTGGGATTCTCGCGTGGGCAGGCTGCCGGGTGGACGCTTCGGCACGTTTATCTGTTATGAAGCGGTCTTCCCGGCCGAGATTCGCCAATTTACCGTGGGTGGCGCCGAACTGCTGATCAACATTTCAAACGACGGGTGGTTCGGACGGTCCTCGGCGCCGGCACAGCACCTGATGATGGCTCGCGTGCGAGCGGTTGAAAATCGTCGCTGGCTGCTCCGCGATACAAACAATGGATTCACGGTCGTCGTCGATCCCTACGGCCGAATCGTTCGGCGCCTCCCGACCGACGTTCGCAGGGAGCTCGACGCACCCTATGATTTTCGCAGTGGCCTGACGCCCTATGCGCGGTTTGGCGATTGGTTCGCTTGGCTCTGCGTGATTGCGACCGTCGCTATCATGGCCAGGGCCGCCCTGACACAATCACGGGCAACACCCATAGGAAGCACGGAAGGCGGAACTCGCCAGAGGATCTAGCAATGGCAGAACATATCGAAGATCTCCAGCAGCGGTTCGCCGAGCTCAAAAAGCGCATCGGGCTCGTGCGGAGCTATCTTTGACGCCGGAACCGCCCGCAAGCAGCTCGCTTTGCTTGAAGAGAAGACCGGAGATCCGAATTTCTGGAACGACCAGGAGAAGGCGCAGGCGCTCCTGCAGGAGCGCAAGCAGCTGGAGGATCGCGCGGCCGCCGAGACGACGCTCGACACCAAATCGAGCGATATCGACACCTACTTCCATCTCGCCGAGGAAGAGTCCAACGACGCCCAGCGCGCCTCGGTTCTCGAAGACCTGGCGAAGGAGATTGCCGGTGCGGACGCCTATCTCTCGGATCTCGAGACGAAGACGCTGTTGGCCGGCGAGAACGACCGCCTGAATGCGATCCTGACGATCAAGCCCGGCGCCGGCGGCACGGAGTCACAGGATTGGGCGGAAATGCTCTTGCGCATGTATCTGCGCTGGGCCGAGCAGAGTGGCTATCGAGCCACCATTCTCGACTCGACCCCCGGCGAGGAGGCGGGCATCAAGGCGGCCACCGTGCAGATCGAGGGCGAGAACGCCTACGGCATGCTGGCGAGTGAAAGTGGCGTGCATCGTCTGGTTCGGATCTCGCCGTTTGACCAGGCGGCGCGGCGCCACACCTCGTTCGCCTCGGTTTTTGTGATACCGGAAATCGACGACCGCATCGACATCGTGATCAGGCCCGAGGACCTCCGCATCGACACCTTCCGGGCCGGAGGCCACGGCGGTCAGAACGTCAACAAGGTCGAATCCGCCGTGCGCATCACCCACTTGCCGAGCGGGATCGTCGTCCAGTGCCAGAACGAGCGCAGCCAGCACAAGAACCGCGAGATCGCCATGAAGGTCCTCCGCTCCCATCTCTACGAGCAGGAAATCGAAAAGAGGCAGGCGGAGTTGCGCAAGCTGGATGCCTCGAAGCCCGAGATCAGCTTCGGCAGCCAGATCCGTTCTTACGTGATGCAGCCCTACCAGCTCATCAAGGATCACCGGACGAAGGTTGAGCGTGGCGACGTTCAGAAGGTTCTCGATGGCGACCTCAACCCCTTCATCCGCGCGTACCTGCTCTACCGGCGCGACGCCGCCTAAGCCCTCGTCGGGTGGGGTTTGATCGAGCGCGCTCGCGCGCAGGTCGCCCATCCAGCCGCTTCTTACGCCATTCAGCGCCGATTTGGGTCATTTCCCTGTAGGTGATTGACAGTTTCTAAAATCGTATGCTAGCGTCGCTTGTCTGTTCAACCGCACGAGGGTGCAATCTCGAGTTCCGCGATTGCCTTTCAAGCCGCCGGAGGACACCGAGTTGGCGCACAACGAGAAGTTCCTGTTTAGCTCGGAATCAGTAACCGAGGGCCATCCCGACAAGATGGCCGACCAGATTTCCGATGCCGTCGTCGACGCCGTTCTCACGCACGACCCCATGGGCCGTGTAGCCTGCGAGACTCTCCTAACGACCGGTCTTGTCGTAATCGCCGGAGAAGTCACGATTAAGGAAGAGGCTCGCGGCGCGCTCGAATATGAAAAGATCGCCCGAGAAGTGATTCGCGACGTCGGTTATACGCGTGCCAAGTACGGGTTCGACGCCGACACGTGCGGCATCCTGACCGCCGTTAAGCCCCAGTCACGCGACATCGCCATGGGTGTCGATTCGGGCGGCGCCGGCGACCAGGGACTGATGTTCGGATTCGCCTGCGACGAAACCCCCGAACTCATGCCCATGCCCATCCAGCTCGCCCACCTCCTCACTCGAAGACTTTCCGAAGTACGGAAAAAAAACATCGTTGATTTCCTCCGTCCCGACGGCAAATCCCAGGTCACGATCGAATATGCTGACGGCCGCCCCGTGCGGGTCGATGCCGCAGTCATTTCGACCCAGCACAGCGAGAAGGTATCGCATGCTGCTCTCCGGGAAGCCATCGTCGAGGAGGTCATCAAACCCGTTATTCCGGAGGGCATGTTTGACAAGAGCACGAAGATCTACGTGAACCCGACGGGCCGTTTCGTTGTCGGCGGGCCCATGGGCGATTCGGGACTTACGGGCCGCAAGATCATCGTGGACACCTACGGCGGCTACAGCCGTCACGGCGGCGGAGCGCTTTCCGGGAAAGATCCAACCAAGGTCGACCGCTCGGCGTGCTACATGGCGCGATATGTCGCGAAGAATCTCGTCGCAGCCGGCTTGGCCAGCAGGGTGGAAGTGCAGCTCGCTTACGCGATCGGCGTGGCCGAGCCGGTTTCCGTAATGGCGGATACGTTCGGCACCGGCAAGATTGCAAACGCCCTGATTACCGAGCTCATCCGTTCCTTCTTCAAGCTGACGCCGGAGGGAATCATTGAAACGCTCGATCTCCGGCGCCCGATTTACCGTCCGACGGCGACCTACGGTCACTTCGGCCGGACGGGCCCGAGTTTCACCTGGGAGCGTACCGATAAGGTCGAGGCGATCCGCAGGGAAGTCGAGCTGCGCGGAGCCCTTGCCGCGACGCGCAGTTAAATCGAAACTTGTTCCAGTATTTTTTGGGGGGCGGCGGTGTTCGGCCCTGCGGGAGCCGGTGCCCGGGCCCCGGTGACTCGCGGCTTCAGGCGCAAGACCGAGTGGGCGCGAGAGCGGAGGAGTCGGCGCCTCGGTCTCGTCTCCGGCTCGGCGCGCGACTTCTCGCGGATCTCTTGCAGTGGGTTGCGTGTGATTGCATGTGATTAGATGTTGCCGCTCGAACGCGGCGTTAGCGGGTCTTTTAAAAAAAATCTCAAACCGGAGTCTCCTCGTGGAAACAGCAGCGAAACTGATCGGCGATGTGAAAGACCTTGCCCTAGCTGAAAAAGGCAAACGCAGGATTGAATGGGCCAACCAGCACATGCCCGTGCTGCAGTTGATCCGCAAACGGTTTATCAAGGAGCAGCCGCTCAAGGGCGTACGGATGTCGGCGTGCCTGCACGTCACGAGCGAAACGGCGAACCTGGCCATTACGCTGCGCGATGGCGGCGCCGAGGTTGTGCTGTGCGCCTCCAATCCCCTTTCCACCCAGGACGAAGTGGCTGCCTCGCTCGTGAAGGATTACAACATCCCGACCTACGCCATCAAAGGCGAGGACAACGACACTTATTACGCTCACATCAATGCGGCGCTCGATCACCGGCCACAGATCACCATGGATGACGGAGCAGACCTGGTTACGATTCTCCTCACCAAGCGCATCGATTTGCTGAGTGGCGTCATCGGCGGCACCGAAGAAACCACGACCGGAGTCATCCGCCTGCGCGCAATGGCCAAGGACGGCACGCTTAAGTTTCCGATCATTGCCGTGAACGACGCGCTGACGAAACACTTCTTCGACAATCGCTATGGCACAGGGCAATCGACGCTCGACGGGGTGATTCGCGCGACGAACCTCCTGATCGCCGGTCTTCGGGTGGTCGTTGCCGGCTACGGCTGGTGCGGCCGCGGCGTCTCGATGCGGGCGAAGGGGCTCGGTGCGGACGTGATCGTGACCGAAGTGAATCCCACGAAAGCCATTGAAGCGGTCATGGATGGCTTCCGCGTGATGCCCATGAACGAGGCGGCCAAAATCGGCGACATCTTCATCACCGTCACCGGCAACAAGTCCGTGATCGCCCACGAGCACTTCGAGAAAATGAAGGATGGCGCGGTCATCAGCAACTCCGGCCACTTCAACGTTGAAATCGATATCCCGGCTCTTGAAAAACTCTCGAGCAGCAAGAAACCGGCGCGGCCGTTTGTCGACGAATACACGATGAAAGACGGCCGCCGGCTCTACCTCCTCGCCGACGGCCGTTTGATCAACCTCTCCGCCGCCGAGGGGCACCCGGCATCGGTCATGGATATGAGCTTCGCGAACCAGGCGCTTTCAGCCGAATACATGCTCAAGAGCTCGAGCGAGCTTGGGAAGCAGGTGTATGCTGTTCCCGAGCAACTCGACAAGCACATCGCCAAGCTCAAGCTCGAGTCGATGGGCGTCCAGATCGATAAGCTCAGTTCCGACCAAGAGCACTACCTAGCTTCCTGGTCCGAAGGAACATAGCGCTTCGATTCTGGTCCTCATTCAGCAGGGTCGCTCGCGAAACCGCGTGCGGGATCTGCCGGGACGTCCGTCTCAACCGACCCCCCGCTCTCTAGCTGATCAATTGACGGGACTGATGGCTGTGCCCGCTCGGTCGACGACATCGCTCGAGTTTGCATTCATTCTCGCGTATCCGTAAGATTGCTCGCGGCGAATATTTTGATGCCATCCGGTTCGAGGCCACCTCGTGATTGAGACCAGAAGAAAGGCACGGCGCTTCGCGACGCGAACATTGTTTCGACTAGGTCAAACGAACCGAGGGGCCACGCCCCCCTCCAGCCGACGCGAGCTTGGAGCGAGGCCGGTCCCGCAACCGGGGGCTTGGGCATGATGCAGGACTGGGGCCATTGGGCGATCAATACGGCCAAGCGCCGCGGCGCAACCTACGCCGATGCGCGCGTTATGGACATTCGCCAACGCGAAATTTCGACTAAAAATGGCGAGGTCGGCACGCTGGCCGAAGCCGAGACGCTCGGCGTCGGCATCCGCGTCATCGCGGGCGGCGCCTGGGGCTTTGCGGGGACCGACAGGCTGACGCGCGAGGGTGTCGAGGCCTGCGCTGCCGAAGCGGTCGTGATCGCCAAGGCCTCGGCGCTCGCAAAGCGTGAGAATGTGGTGCTCGCACCCGAGCAGGCTCACGTCGACACCTGGCAAAATCCCTTCATCAAGGATCCGTTCCGGATTCCCGTCGAGCGCCAGATCGATCTGCTGCTGGCGGCCGACAAGGAAATGCGCCGCGTCAAGGGCGTGACCGTCGCCGAGGGTTCGATGTCCTTTCGGAGAATTGACCAGCTCTTTGTGTCGAGTTTGGGCTCGGCGATCCACCAGGTAAAGATGCAGTCAGGAGCGGGAATTGTCGCGACGGCCTTTTCCGGAAACGAAATCCAGAAGCGGTCGTATCCGAATAGCTTCGGCGGTCAGCACATGCTCCGGGGCTACGAGCTCATCGAATCTCTCGACCTCGCGGGCAATGCGCCGCGCGTCGCCGAACAAGCCGTCGAGCTCCATTCGGCCGCGCAGTGCCCGGAAGGGCAGATGACGATCATTCTGGATAGCTCGCAGCTTGGCCTCCAGATCCACGAGTCCATCGGGCATCCGATTGAACTCGACCGCGTACTCGGTATGGAGGCAAACTTCGCGGGCATGAGTTTTCTCACGACCGAAAAATTGCGAACGTTGAAGTACGGCTCCGATATTGTAAACGTGGTCGCCGACGCGCGCCTGGACCACGGCCCCGGCCTCGGAACGTTTGCTTATGACGATGAAGGCGTGCCCGCGCAGTTGACGCCGATCATCACGAACGGCCTGTTCACCGGCTATCTCACCAACCGGGAGACGGCCCGGGCGATTGGCGAGAATCGTTCGAACGGCACCATGCGTACCGAGTGTTGGAACCGGCTACCTATGATTCGCATGACCAACATCAGCATCGATCCGGGTACCTGGGAATTTGACGACCTGATCGCCGACACGGACCACGCCATCCTGATGGAGACCAACCGCTCGTGGTCGA
>DATMRE010000184.1:0-7533 GCA_035566475.1 Verrucomicrobiia bacterium
ATGCGGCCAAGACTGTATCTATCGGTTCCTCGCCGCAGGCGATCACAGCGTCATTGTCGAAGGTAATCTTCTTTCCACCCGACTCGGTGCGCACCGATTTCCTCCGCCCGCGCGAAGTGCACATCGTTGGCCCGTGGAGGGGAACCGCGATCGATCGAGACTTAGACGACCACGCCGTTTCCGCAGGCTGTTCGCCGTGGCCCGGGGCCCACTTGTGTTATAGTTTGGCCCTCTGTGCCAAAGGAGAAGCAGAAATTGCCGGCGAAGAAAGTCCGCGCTCGGCCGAAGCCCTCGAGCGTTCGCAGATCCAAGGCTTCGGCGCGAACGGGCGGAGTTGGACGCGGAACCGATCCTCGGCGTGTGCGTGCAATTCTCGCGAAGCTTGATGAAACCTATCCTGCCGCCACCTGCGCCCTCGAACACAAGAACCCGTTTCAGTTGCTAATTTCCACGATCCTCTCCGCGCAATGCACCGATCAGCGGGTGAATCAGGTGACTGCGATTCTATTCCCCAAGTATCCCAATCCGACCGCCTTCGCCTACGCGGACCCGAACGAACTCGAGCAGGACATCCGGCCGACGGGCTTTTTCCGGAACAAGACGAAATCCATCATTGGCGCGAGCAAAAAGATCGTCGAAGAATTCCGGGGCGAAGTGCCGAAGACGATGGAGGAGTTGCTCACGCTGCCGGGCGTCGCACGAAAAACAGCGAATGTCGTGCTCGGCACAGCCTTTGGCATCTCCTCCGGCGTTGTCGTGGACACGCACGTGCAGAGGATCTCGGAACGGCTCGACCTGTCAAAGAACACCGACCCAAAGAAAATCGAGCAGGATTTGATGCAGGCGATCCCGAAGGAGAACTGGATTCTCTTCTCTCACCAATTGATCTGGCACGGGCGCCGAATCTGCCAGGCGCGCAGGCCAAGATGCATCGAGTGCAACCTCGAACCGCTCTGCTATTCAAAAGACAAAACGATCTGAGAACTCCTTCTGCTCAAGCCCCTCACCTCCTCATCTGTGCCGGAGGCTACGAGCGCACGGGGGAAGGATTGAAACCGGCATGCGGTGCCCGAGGCAGACCTTGCACCTGGGAAGCGGAGTTCACTATCGCAAATCGCTGCCCGCTATTCGGCGGGGCGGACGA
This sequence comes from Verrucomicrobiia bacterium, assembly GCA_035566475.1. Lineage (GTDB taxonomy): Bacteria > Acidobacteriota > Terriglobia > Acidiferrales > UBA7541 > Palsa-295. Next base: position 1,145 of record DATMRE010000184.1, read on the forward strand.
CCGGCTCGGGAGATTCCGGCGCGGCGGGGCCTGGACCTTTCATTTCGGCGAGCAGGATCCCGGCGAAGATGAGTGCGGCGCCAACAAGCGTGCGTGCTCCGAGATGCTCACGCGCTAGGGCCCAGGATGTGAGGACCGCAAACACCGGCTCGAGACTGAACAGGATGGCCGTATGAGCCGGAGTTGTGTACTGCTGGGCCCAAACTTGAAAGGAAAAGCAGATTACTGTCGAGCCGATCGCAGTGATCATGACGGCGGAAACAAGGTTGCCGGTCAACACCAGGCGCGGCTGCTCCCAGCCGGTCAGCGCGAAAACCGGCAGGAGGAGAATGGAAAGGAGCGCCGTCGTGGCAACCTGCAGAAAGCTGAGCGCTCCGACGGAATGGCGCTCGATGTAGCGGCCGATCAGAATAATGTGCAGTGCGAACATCACCGCGCAGATGAAGACGATCGGATCGCCACGGTTCAGCCCGCCGAGTCCTTCCTCGGGAACCGTGAGGTAATACAGGCCCGCGAGTACGGCGAGCGCCCCCGCCCAAATCCACCGAGTGACTCGGCGGCGGCCGAAGGCGGCGAGAAGAATCGGAACCAGGACGACGCTTGAGCCCGTGATGAAAGCAGCTTTTGACGGCGTGGTGAATTTCAATCCGCTGGTCTGAAACACGTAGCCACCGAGCATGAACACTCCAATTTGTGCACCGGCCCAAATCGTACCCAGGCGAATCCCGCGAAGTGAACGCCAGAACAGAATACCCATCAGGACGGCAGCAAGTCCGAACCGCACCGCGATGTAGACCAACACGGAAATATCGGCGAGTGCGTCCTTGACCACGACAAACGTGGCGCCCCAGATGAGAGAGCAGAGGCAAAGGGCGAGATCCGCACGCACGCGTTTGCTCAGCATGTGTTCAGAGTTTATGTGTGGGCCGGGCGGGCAGCAAGTCGGTGAGGAGTTTTTCTCAACTTTGGTGAAATGCCTCAGCGTTCGAGGCCGGCGAGCGACACGGCAGCGAGAAACAGTCGCTTTAGGCCCAACTCGCGGCCGGACGGATCGTACCATTCGTCGGGGGTGTGCGAACCGCCTCCTCGTCCTCCGCCGCCGAGGGCCACGGCCGGCGTACCGAGCGAAAGCGGGATGTTCGCGTCGGTCGAGCTGCGTTCGAGGTGCGAATGGTTCCCAAGGTAGCGATCGATGTCACGTATCACTTGCAGCAGCAACGAATTATCGGGAAGTTTTCCCGCGGGTCGCGTACCGAGCAGACGGAAGCTCAACTGGAGCAAATCGCTCGGCGAATGCCATCCCGCCATCTCTTCCTTGACGCCCGCCTGCATCGCCAGTCGAAGCGCGTTCTCCATGCGGCTCAGCTCCGCCTCATCCTCCGAGCGAAGATCGACCTTCACGGCAACGTGAGTGGGGATTGAGTTCACCGAGGTTCCACCTTCGATAAGACCGAAGTTGAACGAGCTGCGCGGATCCTTAGGAACAGGAATCGAGGAAAATTGCACGATACCGCGCGACATGGCGGTGATAGGGTTCGGCGCGCCGAAATCGGACCAGCTATGCCCGCCGGGACCGGTGATGCCGACCTCGAAGCGGCGCGACGCGATCCCTTGCGTGATGATGTGTTCGGTGGACGGGCCGTCCACGGCGATCACAGCGGCTAGGCGCGGACCGTAGTTTTCAACGAGGGCGCGAATCCCCCGCAGGTTTCCCTCTCCTTCTTCGCCGACATCGCCAGTCAGAACGATTGTCTTCGTGGTACGAACGCCGGACTCGGCGAGCGCGCGGGCCAGGCCCAGTAGCGCCGCGAGTCCCGCTCCGTTGTCGGAAATCCCCGGTGCTTCGAGGCGGTCGCCGACACGTTTCACGCGCACATCGAGGGCCGCCGGGAAAACGGTGTCGAGATGAGCGGCCAGAAGAATCACACTGCTCGCATCGGAGCCCGCGCGTTCCCCGATCACGTTCCCGGTCTTATCGACACGAACCTTCAGGCCGGTCGCTTCGAACGTGTCCTTCAGGAATTCGCCGCGCCGGGCTTCGTTGAATTCCGGTGCGGGGATTTCCGTGAGACGAATCTGCTGATCGGTAACCCAGGCGGAGTTCCTTTCAATCCACAGAAGCCCGGCGGAGCAACGGGGATTCTGCGCAACTGAGCTTACAGTGTCCTCCGCAGCGCGGGCAGAGAATGTGGCCATCAGGAGAAAGATACAGCAGATAGGCGCAAGTTTCACGAGATTCGTGGGGCAGAGTTTATCGCCAGTCGTCGAGAATGTATACTCCGGCGTGATTGTAGCCGTCCGAGGCGTCACCGGTCTCCATCGCCACGCCTTGCATCTGGGTGCGGAACCCGCGCCCGGACAGTTCCCGGAAGGCTTCACGGCGGGCAAGATTTACACCTAGCGTGATTTTCCGAGCGCCACAGGCTCCGGCCAGGAATTCACATGCGTCCAGGAGCTGCGAGAAGGTCACCTCGGCGCGCGGCCCGGGACGCACTGCTGCAAATTTTACATAGCAAACACCGCTGCCAGCCTCGGTGCCAGCTCCGACATGGCAGATGGCGAAGCCAGCGAGGCTCGCGCCACTCCAGAGGAGGATCGTGTCGCCAAGACCTTGTTCGGCAACAGCGCGAATTTCAAGATCAATATCAAGGCCTTCGAAATTCAGGTTCGCCACTTCGCGGCAAGCGGACCGTACCTGCACGCGTTCCTCTGGATTCGCTTGGGAGAAGTGTGACGACTCCCGGGGTCGCTCGCGTTGCGCGCCGGTCAGTTCCCTGTCCATGATGGCGACAAGATCACGCGGCCAAAAGCCGAATTTCTGGTAGAGGGCCATATGCTTCGGACTGTTCGAAAATGTGAAGAGCCCAAGATGGCGGTTCTTCCGGCGGCGGAAGATCTCCATTGCTGCCGCGACCAGTTGCTGCGCTACCCCACGGTTCCAGTGTTCCGGGTGGACCGCGAGAGGGCCAAAGAACCCGAAGCTCCCCCAGTCCGTTACAAAGTTCGAACCGATGAGCTCTCCGTTTCGCTCGGCGCCGAGTGCTGCGGCCGGATCGGCCCTAAAGCGGGTGTGCGCATAGCCGGCGTCGCCCATGAAGCGCAGAGGGTCGGAGAGTCCGAGGAACGTGCCGAAGGCGAGGCGAATGATGCGTTCAGCACCGTCGAGATCTCCTTCGACGAGCGGGCGAACAATCACCTCAACGGCAGGCTGCGGTGTGGACATGGCACCATTAAAGCTCCCGAGCGAACCGGTTGCAAGCGATCCGAGCGGCTGATCCTGGCCGAACTCAATCTAAAACCCGGCGACCGAGTCGACCAGAGCCAAGATCTCCTCTTCTGTGAGCACGCGTTCAGATGTTTTGGCGGCTGCCAAAATCCGATCAACAACCTCGTCGGAGGCGGCCATGCCGCGCTTTCCGAGCCAGTAAAGCACATTCGAACGCCCGCTCATCGGCCCAATTTCGATCACTTGTTCGAGGCCGAAAAAATGCGCCGGCACACCGCTGTAAATCGAGTCAGCAAGGTCCTGATCGTCCCTCTTAAAAGCCTTGGCGATGGCGGCAGCATGGACGCCGGTAGCGGTGCGGAAGGCGTCGCGGCCGACAACAGGATAATTCGGCGGAATGGTACTGTGTGTCGCTGCCGCAACGACCTCGGAATACGTCTTGAGCTGTGAGAGGTCGCGGTCGATCAATCCGAGCAGGCGCAGGTTGACAAGCATCAACTCCATGGGCGTGTTTCCGACGCGCTCTCCGAGCGAAAGTGCAGCGGCGTGGATCTGGTCGGCACCCGCGGCAACCGCCGCCAGCGAATTGGCAACCGCCAGGCCCCGATCATTGTGCCCGTGCCAGTCCACGCGGACTCGTTCGTTCGAGGGCTTGACAACTTCTTCGATCGCGAATTTCACAAGATTGTAAGCACCGCGCGGGGTGGCATGTCCGACCGTGTCGCAGAGAACAATCGCGCGGGCGCCGGAGCGAATCGCAGTCGAGTAGAGCGTCTTGACCGTAGCAGGGTCGGTGCGAATGGTGTCCTCGGTGACGTACATCGCAGGGAGTCCCGCCGACGCCGCGAACTTCACGGCCTCTTCCGTCGTGCGCTCGAGATGCTCGACTGTCCAGTCTTCTACCAACCGGCGAATGGGGCTTGAGCCGAGGAATGTAGCTGCTTCGATCGGCATACCAACGCGCTCGGAAATCTCGATGATGGGGACGATGTCACCCTTGTGCGTTCGAGCGGCGCAGTTCGGGCGAATCCTCATGCGCGAGTTGACGATCTCCCGGGCCAGGGCTTCTGTATCGGCAAAGGCGCGCGGGCCCGCAGCAGGCAGGCCGATATTCACCGTCTCAATCCCGAGAGCCTCCATCAAATGGAGGATCTCAATTTTTTCGCCGATCGAGGGATCGCGAACCGAAGGGCTTTGCAGGCCATCACGCAGGGTTTCGTCATTGAGCATCACACGCCGCCCGACGGGGATTTCAGGGCCCGAGTAGATGTTCCAGTCGTGGATGAGGTGTTCTTTCATCATGCTCGAAGGCGGAGCTCAACTCGCAACAGAGGTGCAACGGTCGTCGCGACGAAAAAGATCCCGGCACTCCCCAGAATCGTCCGAACTGCGCGCCCTGGCCAGCGCGGCTTCCAATCGATGCCGAGGCTCGATGAAACGATCCTCGTCAACGGCAGCCCGGCGGACGAATCGACCCGCGTGAGTTCGGGACACCCGGCAGCCGAATCCATTTTACCGAACCATTTCCAGCTGTCCAAATTGCAAGCAACCGCGTCTCCCTGCACTCACCTGGCGTCGGAGATGAGCACTGCGGGGGGAATGCGCCACAGAGCGGACCTCCGTTCGCTCAACGTCCCAGATTCTGGAGCCTCCAGCGGCAGGGGCGCCGACAATCTGGGGGCCAACGATTTTCCTCTAAGGGCCACGGTCGCACGTTCGATCGGTTCGAAACTAGCGGGTCGAAGAAGAATGGCGGGAAGAAACAGACGCGAGCGAATCGGTCGGATCAGGATACTCGAGCGAGACAAGATAGAGGCCTTCGGGCGGGACCGTTGGGCCGGACCGCGAACGGTCGCGCAGCTCAAACAGTGCCGGGATGTCCGCGGGCGCGAGCCGCCCCTTTCCGACTTCGATGAGCGTCCCCACGATCTTGCGGACCATGTAGCGGAGAAACGATTGGCCGCGAACGAGGTAGTCGATTTCGCCGCCGTCCCGTTCTCGCACAATTTCCGAGGAATACAGCACGCGAACCATATTGCGGTCGCGGTCGCCTTCTTCCGACCCGGAGGATGCCGCAAACGAAGTGAAATCGTGCTGGCCTTCAAATTGCCTTGCGGCGACGGCCATCGCCCCTTCGTCGAGTGGCCACGGGTAGTGGAGCGCGCGGCGGTATTCAAACGGCGGCAGCACGCGGCCATGATAGATACGGTAGCGGTAGGTCTTCGCTTGCGCGAGCCATCGCGAGTGAAACTCACGACCGACCTCTTCGGCGGTGACCACGCGGATGGCGGGGGGCAGAAGCGCGTTGAGCGCTCTCTGGAATTCGGCGGCCGAAAGGGCGGACTGCGTCCTGAAATGCGCTACCTGGCCGAGGGCGTGCACACCCGTATCGGTGCGGCTCGCACCGTGGACGACGATGTTTTCCTGCGTGATCTTGCGGGCCGCGTCATTGAGGGCTCCCTGGATCGTCGGGATCCCGAGCTGGAATTGCCAGCCATGAAAATCCGCGCCGTCATAGGAGATTGTGAGCTTGATGTTTTTCATCAGGATCGTCGCTCGACTGGTCGTCTCATTGAAATATAGGCCTTCGAACCCTACCTGCGTCACGAGGTTACACTCAAGGCCAGAGTTGGGCAACTTCTCTGCCCTGCGGTTACAGATTCCTATGGGCTTCGCACCGTAGCAGGGAGCGCTCGCCAGCCTGCCACCGTCGGGTGCAGGCCGGCCGGGGGGGCTCGGGTACCAGCTCTCACGACTCCAGTCTCACATCGCAAGAGGCTAGAACCTTCTATCGACCATACGCAGTGCCCCGGAATTTTCAGGAAGAAAGCGATTCTGGAATGACGGAAGCCGCACAGGAAATCTCGCCAACCGACGCCGGAACGGGCTCTCAGGAACTCGCGGGCGTCACGCTCGGGCGATCGTGTAAGCAATGCCAAATCGTTACCGCCAGATTGACCGTCGCGGACCTCGAGCGCACGCTTCGATGGCTGTATTAAGGATGTGTCGGGGAGAACCTTGAACCGGGACGCGTGGCGCTTCCGCCAGCGCCGCAGAGCGGGCAATCGTCGGGCTCGTAACTAGGCACTTGCATTTCGAGCAGGGCGCGCGCCGGGACATTCAAATCGAGGAGTCCCCCGGTGCGGTCGATCAAGGCCCCGGC
>DATMRE010000185.1:0-13417 GCA_035566475.1 Verrucomicrobiia bacterium
GCCTCGACGCGGAACCCGCTCTACCTGGGCAGCGCAGTTCTCGCCGCGGGATTCGTGATCGCCGGACATTCCGGCTGGGCTGGCCTGCTTGTGGCCGCCTATTTTGCGATTTTCTATTACGCCGCGATGCGAAACGAGGAAAGCGACTTGCACGAGCGCTTTGGCGCGGAGTTCCGGTCGTATGCCGCCCGCGTTCCGCTGTTCTTTCCTTGGATGGCGAACAGAGCAGCCGGGCCCCCTCCGGGGGCGAGGGTCGGGCCCCAGTTCTCCTGGGACCAGTACCGCCGCAACCGGGAATACAAGGCACTGGTCGGGACCGTTGCGGGGTTTGCGCTCTTGTGGCTGCGCGGTTGGCTTCGGATGCGGTGGGGGTACTGAGCGGCTACTGCAAGCGATAGACAGCGTGCATGACGCGCTGGAATTGCGGCCGATAGATCAAATCAAACGCGCGCTCTTTGCCCGGAAACATCTCGAGCGCCACGCGCCGCGTTGCCGCAACCATCCCGGCGGCTTCCTCTGCCGAGAGGTCGCCTCCCGCGATGGTGTCGAGCGTCAGTCGTACCAGAATGCGCAACCGGCGGATGCGGCGACTCTCTTCGTCGATTTCTTCCTGTGTGGGCGCACAAGCACCCTGGTGCTCCGTTGTTTCCATGATTGGCCTGTGGCTGAGCCCTGAAGTATTATGGACTGAGCTGCGGTGCCACGCAATAGTACTAGATGCAGTCATTGCTTTATCGATACTTCCGATCTTGAGCGCCTCAAGCTAAACCTCGACGACCCTCCGCCTCGCGAGCCGGGCTTCGAACCCGGGCGCCGCGACGACCGGCGGGAACTCTCACACCCGCCGGCGAAGCCGAACCGCGGTCTCGATGTGAAAGGTCTGGGGGAAGAGGTCGAAAAGGTGGACCTCGGAGAGAAGATAGCCCTGGTTCTTGAGAGCGGCGAGGTCGCGCGCGAGCGTCGGCGGGTCGCAGGAAACATAGGTGATGCGGTCGGGCGCGATGTGTGCGAGCCGCGAGATGGCGCCGGGCGTCAAACCGGAGCGCGGAGGGTCAACGACGACCAGATCGGGCTTGTCCCGATAACTTGCGAGGAACGGCTCGACCTCGGCGGCGCGCGCCTCGGCTCTCGCCGAGCCGCGCAGGTTTGCTTCAAGATCGCGCGCCGCCGCGGGATTCGCTTCCACCGCAACGAGGCGCTCGAACCGGGCCGCGAATGGCGCCGAAAACAGGCCCACGCCTGCGAACAGATCGAGCACCAGGCGGCCCCCGGGTTCCTGCTGCGCAACTTCGCGCACGAGTTCCCCGGCGAGAAAGCGGTTCACCTGGAAGAATGAAAGATGACCGACTCGGTACTTCGTCCCCAAGACCTCGTAGGCGAAAAATCCGGGGCCGAACAGTTCCATGCGCTCGTGACTGGGATCGTGAAAGAGCAGGCTTTCGATCTCGGGGGCGAGTTCCAGGAATTTCTTGGCGAGATCGCCGGCCCCGGAGGGAAAGCCCGCGAAAGTTGCCGTCAGGAGCAGCTTCGATTCGCTCGAATCTGCAAACGCCTCGATCTCGCGCAACTGCTTCGGCAAGCCTGCGCCGCGGGCCAACTCACGAAGCGAGAGCAGAGTCTTCAGCAGCAGCGGAGAAATGATTGAGCAATCCTCAACCTGGCAGAGGGCCGTCGAATTGGCCCGGAAGTAGCCGACACCGAGTCGTGCTTCGCCCGGGTCGAGAGGAGCGCCGGCTCGATCCGGCGTTCGATCGGCGGACAGAGGACGGATTTTCCACTGCGCGCGGTTGCGATATTCCCAGGGAGGCGATGGATGCGTCGTGATCGTTCCCGGCCATTCGATTCGACCGATTCTTCGCAGAGTCTCTCGTAGAATTCCGCTCTTGTACTGAAGCTCGGCCTCGTAGGGAATGTGCTGGTAGTCGCACCCGCCACAGGTGCCGAAATGAGGACACCGCGCCGGCGTGCGATCGGTCGAAGGCTCGAGAAATTTCTCAATACGCGCCCGGATAAATTTCTTTTTTTGCTCGACCGGGATCGCTTCGACTCGCTCCGCCGGCAGCACGAAGGGCACAAACACCGTCGAGCCGTTGTGGTGGGCGAGTCCTTCGCCTCCGTAGATCAATTTTTCAATGGTGATGTCCATTGCGGTCACGCGCCAGGAGAGCGCCCCGGGGCTAGGTGAGATAGAACAGGCTCAGCCGGGGCAAGTCGAATCGCTCGAACAGGCGCTTCTGCGTGTATTGGCGCTCGATCTGAGCCAATTGCTCCGCCGACATTTTACGCCGGTAAGGAGCGAGAGAGCGATCCATTTCGCGGCGGATCGAGAGCAACGTCTCTTCATCGGCATCTGAGGAGACCGCCGCCGTCATTTTGTCTTCGAGCACGGCGAGTCGCCGCTCGAGGTCTTCAAGATCGAGCGCCGCCGGAGAATCAATCAGCGGCAATAGTTCCTCGAGGCGTTTCGCGGTCTCTCGAAGACGTGCGGTAAGCCCTGGATACTTCGCCCGATGCTTCTCTGCCGACCCATGCACGCGGGCTCGATTGCGCTCGAGATAGCTCCGGACTTCAGCGCGCGAAAATGGCTCCGCCACCGACGGCGGCCGCCTCATTTCGGGCCCGCTACCGGCGGCCGCTTCCTGTGCTTCGGCCGCGGCATCGAGCACCGCATCGACGCAGTAGGCGAGACTCTTCAGTTGACGGCCGCCGGCGGCACGGCGCGAGCGTGCCCAGCTCTCGAAGGCGCGGTCAATTCCCTTGCGCACGGCGCCGAGCGGGATGCCCGCCTTTTGCCAGGTTTCGACAATGGCCCAGTCGAGCGGCGAGACCAGCAGGTGGGCCCCGCGCTTGCGCCAGAAGTACTCCTCAATTTCCGTAAAATAATTAAAGTAGTTGAACGATTCCATCAAAGCGGTAGACGACAGGGCCGCGACCCACAGGGGTGCCGGACGGCCCCTATCCCATGGTCCGCGCGGATGGGGGCGCCTTCCTCTGGGCGGCGCCTCGCTCTTGAGCCCCGGGCTGGTTCCGCTCCCAGATGATCCTCAGGCCCTCGAGCGTGAGGAACTCGTCCACGGTTTCGATATGACGCGAGGCACTCCCGATCAGGGTGGCCTGGCCGCCGGTGGCGATGACTTTCGTCTCGGGCCCCATCACTTTTTTCATCCGTTCGAGTATTCCGTCGACCAGGTCCGTGTAGCCATAGAACAGGCCCGCTTGCATCGAGGCGACCGTGTTCGTGCCGATAATCTTGCCCGGGTCCTTGATTTCCACTCGGAACAACCGCGCGGCGCGTGCGAACAAAGCGTCGGCCGAGATTCCGATCCCCGGCGCGAGGACTCCGCCCAGGTATTCGCCGCGAGCCGACACGGCGTCGAAATTGATAGCCGTTCCGAAATCCACGATGATGCAGGGACCGCCGTACCGGTCAAAAGCCGCGACGCTGTTCACGATCCGGTCGGCCCCCACTTCCTGCGGATTGTCATACTGAACCGGCATGCCGGTCTTGATGCCGGGCTCGACAAAGACAGCTTTCTGGTTGAAATAGCGCGCCGCCATTCCCGCAAGCGTGCCGTTGAGCGGGGGCACGACCGAACTGATAATCACGCCTCCGATGCCGCGGGGCTCGAGCGCCGCGAGCGTGAAAAGATTGCGCGTCAGGATGCCGTATTCATCGATGGTCTGGTCGCGCGCCGTGGTCAGGCGCCAGTTTGCGAGGAGTTCGTTGCCGCCGAAGACGCCCAGCACCGTGTTGGTGTTGCCCACGTCGAGAGTCAGGAGCATCAGGACGCCTCCGCGACATCGCCCGAGAGCACGGACTCGGTCCCGCGCCCGTCATCGCGCGCCACGCGCAACACGCCGCTCGATTCGAGTCCGGCCGTCGTACCGGTATAGCTTTCCGTGGCCGTGGTGATCCGCACGCGCTTTCCTTCGCAGTAGCTGGACACCTCAGCAAAGCGGCGCAGGATCGGCAGAGCGCCAACGGCGAGAAGTTGATTATAGTAGCGGTCGAGGTGGCGCAGCAATCGAATCAGCAATTCGAGGCGTGAGTGAGCTTTTCCTGTCTCCATCCGAAGCGACGTCGCGATGTCCGCGAGTTCGGCCGGCATTTTCGTTTGGTTGACGTTCATGCCGATGCCGACGACAGCGTAGTGCATGCGATCCGGCTCGGCGTGCATTTCGGTCAGGATGCCCGAGAATTTCCGTCCGCGCACGAGCAGGTCGTTCGGCCAGCGGATGTCGGGGACCGTATCGAGATCTTCGGCAACGGCATCGCGCGCCGCCAGACCGGCGACGAGCGTGAGCAGGGGCGCATGCGATGGCGGCATCGGCGGTCGCAGCAGGATCGTGCAATGAATTCCGGCCGATTTCTCCGAGAGCCAGGACCGTCCTGCGCGGCCTCTGCCCGCGGTCTGCTCTTCGGCAAGCACGATCGCGCCATGCGGCTCGCCTTGTTCGGCCAACTGCATCGCGACCGTGTTGGTCGAATCGATTTTGAAGAAGTGGTAAATATGCCGGGCGAAGGGGGTTCCGTACAGGCGATGGCTGAGCATTTGAGGGACCAAAATGTCGGGGACGCGTTCGATGTGGTAACCCGCGAGCGGATGGCCCTTGACGCGAACTCCGAGCGTGCGCAGCTTCTCAATCCAGCGCCAGACCTGCTGACGCGAGACCCCAATTTCTTTCGCAATTTTTGCGCCGCTGATAACGATCGTCGAGTTTTCGGCGAGCAGGGTCAGCAGTGCGTCGATTCGGCGGTCTGTCCTGCCGGAAAGTCGGATGGTGGCCTTTTTCGTCATCGCAAGGCAGGAAGCATACTCGACGAGCGCGCCTCGAACAAGGTGCGGTCAATAGAGACGCGCGCCGCCCCAATCTCGACTCTGTCGGGATGAGACGGGGCCCGCTGCGCGTAGGATGGAGAGAGGAGGAGCGCAACCGGCAACGATTCATTCCAGCAAACCTGCGGCATCCCGAGAGTCCGCGACTATTGAAGCTTCCCGAGACGGTCGACAAGTCTCTCGTGCTCGATTCGCCGCTCGGCGAGAGTCAATTCGAGGCTCCGGGCGATTTCAGCCGGAGCTCGGCTGCGAAACGTGTCATCCCTCAGGCGAGCCTGTTTCGTCTCGATGTCCTTGGCCAGGCGCTCGGCTTCCCTCTTCAGCTTCGCGATTTCCGACTGCTTGTCCACGCCCTCGCCGTAGGCAATTCGGAGATCGAATTGCACGGTCGACCGGATGGCTGCTCCGGCCGAATCGAGGCGTCCCGGCGAGACTTCCAGCGTAGAGAGTGTGGCCAATCGCAGCAGCGGGTCGAGATTCCGCTCGACAAGCTCGAGAACCCCGGCATCATCGCTCGCCAGACTCGCCGCAACCTTGCGCTTGGCGTCAAGTTTCATTTCCGCTCGAATATTCCGCGCCCCGTTAACGATTTCCTGAAGCGTGGCCATTTCTTTTCCTGCTGTCTCGTCCGTCCACCGGGGGTTCGGCTCGGGAAATTTGTCGAGCGCAATCGATACCGAGGCAGCCGGTTGCGGCAATCGGTGCCATAGCTCCTCGGTGAGGAAGGGCATCACCGGGTGCAACAGGCGCAGCGCCCGATCGAGTGCGGCGAAAATGTTGCGCCATGCCGCGAGCGCCACTTGGCGGTCGGTGGCGGCCAGCTGCGGCTTCACCCATTCGATATACCAATCGCAGAAATCGCCCCAAAAGAAATGGTAAACGAGCTGGCAGGCCTCGTGGAAGCGGAAGTGTTCAAGTGCCTCGTTCATCTGGGCGGCTGTCGACGAGAGGCGCGAAAAAATCCAGCGATGGGCGAGCGAGCCGTCACCCGGCACCGGATACGGCGCTGCGGCGCGAATTTCAGGCGCGGCCAGATCTTCGATCGTGAGGTCGTGTCCCCGGATCTTCTCGAGATTGACAAACAGGAAGCGTGCGGCATTCCAGATCTTGTTGGCAAAGGCCCGTGCGCCAAGGATTCGATCCTCGCTGAGAACGATGTCCGTTCCGGGCGCAGCCATGCTTGCCAGCATGTAGCGCAGGGCGTCGGTGCCGAACTGCTCGGTCAGTTCCAGCGGGTCGATGCCCGTACCTTTCGTCTTCGACATCTTCGCGCCCTCCGTCGTGCGGACCAGAGAGTGAAGGTAGAGCCGTCGGAAGGGAATCGTTCGAGCCTCTCCCGGCGCTCCGGCCGCGCTCGCGCCGGCCAGGTGCAGGCCCATCATGATCATCCGTGCGTCCCAGAAGAACAGGATGTCATAGCCGCTGATGAGCAGGCTCGTGGGATAGAACGTGCGCAGGTCGTCTGTGTCATCTGGCCAGCCGAGGGTCGAGAAGGGCCAGAGCCCGGAACTGAACCACGTGTCGAGAACATCGGTATCCTGCGTGAGTTCGGAGCCGCCGCAGTTGGGACATTCGGTCGGCACGCTTGCTGCGCGCGCGTGACCGTCGACGATTTCAACGCGCGAATCGAGCGCCGGAACCATCCCCTGACAGTTCGCGCAATGCCAGATCGGAATGCGGTGCCCCCACCAAAGCTGTCGGGAAATGCACCAGTCGCGAATGTTTTCAAGCCAGCTCAGCAGGATCGTGCGCTGATTGTCGGGAACGACTTCGATCAGGCCGTTGAGCACCACCTGATGTGCCGGCTCGGCGAGCGGCCTCATTCTGCAGAACCACTGTGTGGAGATCCGCGGCTCGACCTCCGACTTGCAGCGGTCGCATATGCCGACCGAGTGCGTAATGTCCTCGACGTGATCGAGAAGATGCATCTGTTCGAGATCGCTGACAATGCGCGCGCGCGCGTCGAATCGGTCGAGCGCTCGATAGTTGCCGGCGGACTCGTTCATGTGGGCGTCCTCGGTCATCACCTCAATCTGAGGCAGGTTGTGGCGCTGGCCGATTTCGAAGTCGTTCGGATCATGTGCCGGGGTGATTTTGACGACGCCCGTGCCGAACTCGCGCTCGACGTGGGTGTCGGCGATGATGGGAATCTCGCGGCCCACCAGAGGCACGAGCACGTGCAAGCTGGCAAAGCGGTGGTAACGAACATCGTCCGGGTGGACCGCGACAGCCGTGTCGCCGAGCATGGTCTCGGGACGAGTCGTGGCCACGACCAGATACTCCTGCTCCCCGGCGCGCGAGCCCAAGACGGGGTAGCGGATATACCAGAGCTTCCCGGGGCGCTCCACATGGACCACTTCGAGATCGCTGATGGCCGTCTGGCACCTCGGGCACCAATTGACCATGTAGCGTCCGCGATAGATCAATCCCTCGCCGTAGAGCCGCAAAAAGGCCTCGAGAACGGAGCGGTAAAGAGCCGGCTCGAGCGTGAATCGTTCGCGGGTCCAATCGCACGACGCACCCAGGCGGACCATCTGCTTCCTGATGACGCCGCCATTCTGCTCCTTCCATTGCCAGACGCGCCGTTCGAATTCTTCGCGGCCGAGGTCCTGGCGTCGGATGTTTCGCTTGCCGAGTTCGCGCTCGACCACGAATTGCGTCGCAATCCCGGCGTGGTCCATCCCGGGCAGCCAGAGCGTGCGGTGGCCGCGCATCCGGTGCCAGCGCACGAGCATGTCAATCTGCGTGTGCTCGAGCATGTGGCCGATGTGGATCGAGCCGGTGATGTTCGGCGGCGGCAGGGCGATCGAGAATGCGGGACCGTTGCCTGAATTCTCGGCGCGGAACAGCTTCTCATCGAACCAGGCCTTCGCCCAGCGTTCTTCGATCTCCTGCGGCTCGTACGCCTTCGGTATCTCTCGGGGCATGGGCCTCTATGTACTTGAATTTGTTGCTGGGGTGAAAGAATCAATATAAAGGGCGGGTGCCGGGACGGTCAAATGGGCGCAGCAAGGATTGCACCCGACCGATCCCGCGTCGCCGTCCGTTTTGGAGCGGGCCTCGGCGGGAGGTTGTTGCGGGTTCTGCGGCTAGGTGGTGATTGCTAACCTTTTTTTTCCAGCTCGCTCTGCAGAAGGTTCTGGACGAGCGACTTCAGGACACCCTGCGAGAGGAGTTCGTGAAGTTGCGGCTCGATCATCAAGAGCACTTTTCTCACTATGGCGTCCACGGCCTCGACGTTCACAGCGCTCGCTTCCCCTGGGTGCCGGAAGAACTCAGCCGGGGGCGAAAGAAAGGGAATCGCGGCAAGCACTTCGCGATCGGGAGGCGGGCCCGTCGGTATCCGTTCGTCGACCTCTTGACCGGAGGATTCAAGCGATCGATTCTCCGGATCAGTCTCAGCGAACCCACCTTCCCCGACCGGAGCTTCGGTCGAGGAGCTCGCCGTGTCACTGGGCCAGGAAGAGTGAGCCGAAGAGGAGCTGGCTATCGAAGACGCTAGCGGCCGATCCTCGAGCAGAAGCGGATCGGGAACCACATGCACAGCGGGAGGTTCGACGAGCTCGGGCTCCCGCTGGCCGCCTCTCGCCTCCGCGGGCTCGTCGCTAAAGAGAAGCGGATCGGGGGCCGCATGCACAGCGGGGGGTTCGACGAGTTCGGGCTCTCTCTGGCCGCCTCTCGCCTCCGCGGGCTCGTCGCTAGAGAGAAGCGGATCGGGAGCCACGTGCACAGCGGGGGCTTCGATGAGTTCCGGATCCTTGCCCGAGACCGTTCGCTCGACCGGCTCCGCCAGGAGCTCACGGTTCGAATCCGTCGAGGGGCGGTCGAGGAGCTCGGGAGCCGGTTCTCCGGCCGGCTCTACGGGTTGCAGATCGAGCTCCGGCCAAGTCTCGCTCGCATTTGTTTGCTCGACGGAGGATGGCTGCTCGAACTCCGGGTGCGGGACTGAAACAATCGTTGTAGCCTCAAGCTCGGTCTCCGGGGTATCGACGTCTGCCGCCACGATCAGTTCCGGTACCGGGTTCTCTTCGATCGCCTGGACCGGAAACAAGGTCGAGGCGGGCGGGGAGGATTCTCGTTCCGCTTCTGAGGCGGCAGAAGTCGCTCTCGCAAACCAGCCGCCGGCGGGATATTCCGGCGGGGGCGAAGCGATCATGTCCATCCACTCGGTCGCCCTCGATGCGAAGCTTGGTTCAGGCGTGGGCTCGGCTCGAACGACGGGCGCCGCCTGGAACTCCGCCTGAGCTTCGCTTACTCTGGGCGCAGATTCCGGCTCGCTCGGACGAGCCTCTGACCGAGTGAGCCTGGATGGGGTTCGATCCGGCTCCGGGTTCGCTTCGAGCTCGGCGACCGGCTCGGATCGTTCCGCCGGGCCCGGCACGCGGAACTGCTCGCGCTCCAACGGGAAGGTGATCGGCTCCAGGTTTTCGTCCGAGGAGAATGCCGGCCTCTGCGCAGCCTCGTCGGAAACTTCGAAATCCATGTCCGCCCGCCGCCAATCGCGCGTCGTTGCTGCTGCGTCGAATTCGTCTTGCGTTTCTTCTTCGGCTAAGGCCGTCGGCCCTACCGCCTCCTTCGATCTATCTTCCGGAGCGCGCCGCCCGGTTCCGAAACCGTATGTTTCGGTCGCCTCTTGCGGGCTCGGCTCGGGGAACTTGGCGGGAGGAATCGGGGCGGCCTCTACGTGTGGGTGGAGCGCTTCAGGCGGAGGCGGTTCGGCGGCCGCACGATTTGCAATCGCGAGCTCGGCCGCGAGCCTCGGATTCCTCTCGAGGACCGAAGTGACCATGGCGATCAGAGGGTCGGGCGGAACGAAGGGCTTTTTCAGAACACCGTCGGCGCCCACGCGCCGCGCTTCCTTTTCGTCGAGAGGATCGAATGCACCGACCAGAAGGATGACGGGAATGTGCGAGAAGCGCGCGTCTTGCTTGACGTATTCGCAAACCTCATACCCGTTTCGCACCGGCATGAATATATCGGCGAGCACCAAATCCGGGCTCAAATCGGCGAGCCTGCGCACGGCCGCCTCGCCGTTCCCGACCGCAGTGACATCGATACCGCGCTTTGCGAACGCGAGCGCTACCATCCGCTGAATGTTTGAGTTGTCGTCGGCGACCAGAATCTTGAGCACGGGAATTCCCCTGGCGGCGCGCGCGCACGGCTTCGCGTCTGCCCGTTCCGCAATATCTATTGCTAACATCCGTACAAGGGAACGTCAACGGAGTCGAGGGGCAAGAGTGCTACAGTGGTCAGCAGGGCGTAAACATCGGGTTTAGAAGGGAATGAGCTTGTGCACTCCCTTTTTCTTCTTGCTGGTTGATTCGGTCTTGGAGTCGGCCTTGGATTTCTCAGGCTGGGCGGTCGCGGCACCGTTATTGCCGGACGCCGGCTGCGTGGCGACAGGTGCTTCGTTTCCAGAGGTGCTCGCTCCGGACGACGGAGCGGCTGCGGGCGGATCAGAAGCGGGCGCGCTGGCGGACGGCTGGTTTTCCGTGGGTCCGGGCGCAGTACCGGCCGGCGGTGCCTCGAGCACCTCAACCGTAGTGCCCGTCGTCGGCGTGGAGCTGGGCGATTCTGGCGGCCCGGCTGCCACTGAGGTTGAGTCGCTCGGGAGGCCCCCTCCGCCAGCCGGCCGCGCTGCGACGTTAAAGGAAGGACCGGCCGCGCCGGGCTTCAGAATTTCCGTCGCCGAAATGGCATCGTCCGGCGGGCTCAGATTCGGATTCCCGTTGTGCGCTGCCCCAGAGACGTCGGGTGAGGACTTGACCAAGGCCATCGGCATTTTCAGCAAGGCGAGCTGACGATGACTCTTTGCGAATAGCTGCTCTTTCTGCATCCGAGCGAGCGCGTTCGGATCCGCCGCGGGGACGGCCATGCCCATCGCCGTCAGGCGGGATTTCGCATCGCCCGCAAGTTTTGACAAAGGATAGTCCTGAAGAATGCGGGCATAGCACTGGCCCGCGAGATCCGCCCAGTGGTTCTTCTCGTCTTCGTTCTTCGAGGCCTGCTTAGCGCGGGAATATACGTCTCCGAGAATCCACAATGCTTCGTCACTCCCGCTGTAGAGAGGATAGCGCCCGGTGAGTTCGACAAGGCGGGCCGCCGATGCGCGATAGTCCTGCTTGAGGTAGTAAAACCGAGCGATCCTGAACTGGCGGTCGGCCAAAATTTGCTGCACGTCGCGCAGGTCCTGTTCGGCCTTCGGCAGCAGCGGGCTCTGCGGATATTTCAGCAGGAAGGTCTGGAACTCATCCTCGGCCGCCTCGGCCTGGGTTCTGTCTCGGTCGGCCTTCTCCATCATGTGGTAGTGGGCCATGCCGACCTGCATCTGCGCGTAAGCGGCTTCGTCGAGGAAGGGAAAGAACGTAATGAAGTCCTTGTACTCCTGTACGGCCTGCGTCATATTCGACGTGCCGCCCTCTTTGAAATAAGAATCACCGATGCTGAGTTTCGCCTTGGCGAGGTACTCGCTGTCTGGATAGGTGTTGATCAGGGTTTGCAGGCTCAGCCGCCCTTCGATGTACCGGCCGTGCTTCAAATCGTTCAGCGCGCGGTCATAGAGCACCTTATCCGGCTCCGCTGACGCGCTGAGATCGGCGCGGCCCTTCTTGGGCTTCTTCGCGGTCTTCTGCTGGCCGTAGGAGTCGACGCAGACGGAGAGAGCGAGCGCAAGACCCAGCATGACAACAACGAAACGGTGACTTTTTATCTGGCAGGCTGTCATTTCGCTCGGTATCAAATCACACTCTTTGGCTGATCGCTTCGGTTGCGAGTTTTCGCATCTGGCGCGCCGCGGAGGCTGGATCGGGCGTGTGAAAGATCGAGGTTCCAGCAACGAGCGTGTTAGCGCCGGCGTGCGCCAGTTCGGCCGTATTTTCGAAATCCACTCCGCCATCGACCTCGATCCGGAAGCTGGCATTATAGCGTGAGCGCCACTGATTCAGCTGGCGAATTTTTTCGATCGCGTTGGGGATAAATTTCTGACCGCCGAATCCGGGGTTCACCGACATCACGAGCACCGTGTCCACCTTGTCAAGGACGTCCGTCAACATCACGACAGGCGTCGCCGGGTTGATCGCTGCCCCCGCCTGCGCGCCGGCGTCGCGGATCATCGCGAGCGCCCGGTCAAGGTGCGCCGTCGCTTCCTGATGCACCAGGACGCGGCCGGCACCGGCACGGACAAAGTCCTCGATGTACTTCTCCGGCTGGTCGATCATGAGATGCACGTCCAGGGGCAAGCGGGTTGCCTTGCGGAGCGACTCAACGACGGGAATTCCGATCGAAAGATTCGGCACAAAGTGCCCGTCCATCACGTCGACGTGGACCACGTCTGCGCCGCCGTCCTCGACCTTCCGGACTTCTTCGCCCAGCCGGGCCAGGTCCGAGGCCAGGATGGACGGCGCGATCTCGATGCGTGCGTAGGTCATGACCCCTTCGGCGATTCTAGCACACGCGGTTCGGGAGATGTTGCCGGCGTCGAAGTCGCCCGGACCCCGCTACTCCGCGACCTCGAGCCCGATCGGGGTGCTCTCATCAAGCCTCTGCCCCCGGACCGGCGTCTGCGCGACGACGACGCCGTGCGGCTCCCCCGGGATCGATGAAGGCGTAAGCTTTGATACTTTGAGCCCGGCGCCGCTAAGCCTGGCCTCTGCTTCGGTGACCGGCAGGCCGGTGAGTTCCGGCATCACGAACGCGGGAGGTCTCGTTCCGAGCGAAACCAGAAGGTCGACGTGGGGGCTGGTCACGTCCGTCGTTCCCTGCGCAGGGTCCTGGCCGATGACTGTGTCGACCGGCCAGCCAGAACTATAGAAGCTCGAGACTTCACCAGCTTGCAGAGCGCTGCGCAAGAGCTCAATTCGCGCCGCACGCAGGCTCTTCTGCTGAAGCTGCGGGATCGTTTGCTTTTGGGGGCCGAGGCTCAGGGCGACGTGTGCGAATTGGCCCCTCTTCACGCTCATATTGGGCGGGGGACTCTGGCGCACCACGGCGTCAACGGGGAGGGCGCTGTAGATGCGGTCCTCGACCTTCATCCCCACGCCGCGCGCCTGCAGCAATATCTGCGCTTCTCCGGCCGGCTTACCGACGAGGTCGGGGATGAGCACCTCGCGGCCCTGGACCGCAAAGCGCATCGCCGTTAGGGCGCTCAGAAAGGCGACCGATGCCAGTATGAACAGCGTCAGCGCCATTCGCAGGATCCAGTGCACGCGTTCCCGCAACGTCATCTTCCACTCGCCTCTTCTCTTAGGAGCCTAGCACGAGATCGTTCGCTCGATGCCGGGCGACCGATCGGTTCTGCTCTGGCCGCGATCCTTCCCCGGGCCAGATGCACACCCTTCGTCTCGACGGGCGATCTAGGAACCGAAGCGCTCACCGGGTGCGAGGCGCGCGCCGTTCGCGAATTCCCGCGCCGTAACCCGCTTGTGCCCTTCGAGTTGCACAAAATCGAGACCAAGCGCCGTGTTCTCTCCACAGGCCGCCTGAAATTCCGCCCCTCGCCACCAAACCGTCCCGGGCTCGGCGATGGGCTGCTCTACCTCTACCGGTCTCCCCCAAACGCGGCAGCTCCTGCCGCGAAACGA
>DATMRE010000186.1:0-3791 GCA_035566475.1 Verrucomicrobiia bacterium
GTGTGGCCATCGAAGTCAAACTCTCCCTGTTTCGGTTCGTGCCAGTTCCAGGGAATGTAGATGTCGATCGTATTGATTCCCGCCGAGGTGTAGCGGTTGAGCATCTGCTCCCACAGATCGCGCGGGATGCGGTAGTAGAAAAACGCCGCGGAGTGGATAAAGTACGGTGAGCCGTCCACGCGAAGCTCCGGATACCCACCGTGCTCCGCAATTTCGACGCCGCGGGGAGGTTGAGCGGAATCCCTGCCGGCGGCGGTCCCGCGCTCCTGTGGCAGGCTACGCGGAACACCCGCATGGCTCAGAACCCCGAGCGCGCCGATCAGCACGCCCAGCCAAATTCGCCGTGATGCCTGGATCCATCGAGCGGCCCGCGAGGCCGGGACTGCCGCAGCCGGGAGAGACATAGCCGCCCATTCTGCCATGAATTCGCGAGGCCGTGCACCATCACAAAGTTGGCGGGCCGATGGAAGTTCGGCTCACTTCCTGTCGCCATTCCCATCCCTTTCCGGGGCGGCCTGGCTCTGATAGAATCGCGCGCTTGCAAGCTGCGGGCCGGGCCGACCGTGCACATAGAACACGGAGCGAAGCGCTTTTACGTCAGCGGGATGGTACAGGGTGTCGGGTACCGTTACTTCGCCCGGAGGGCGGCGCTGCGGCTTGGCCTGAGCGGATACGTGAGAAACCTGAGCGACGGCCGCGTTGAGGTTTACGCGGTAGGACCCGCGGCTGAGCTCGAAGCCCTTGGCACTGACCTCCGACACGGTCCGAGCACGGCCACGGTATCCAGTGTGACCGAGGAAGAAGCGCCGCTTGATCCGCGATTCGCGCAGGCCTTTTCGATCGAATTCGAACCATGAGGAAAGAGGAGACATGGAGGACCTGAAAAAGTTGATCCGCGAAATCCCCGATTATCCGGAGCCGGGAATCCTGTTCTACGACCTCACGACATTGCTTCAAGATCGGCGCGGATTTCATTCACTCGTCGACCAGCTCTGCGAGCATTACAACGGGAAGAAGGTAGATATCGTCGCGGGCATCGAAGCACGGGGCTTCATCTTTGCTCCGGCGCTCGCCTATCGCCTCGATGCGGGCTTTGTTCCCGTACGCAAGCCGAAAAAGCTGCCGTGGAAAACTGCCTCGGTTACTTACCAGCTCGAATACGGCACCGACCAGCTCGAAATTCACGAGGACGCCGTCGAACCCGGCCAGCGCGTGCTTCTCTGTGACGACCTGCTCGCCACCGGCGGCACAGCCGCGGCTGCCGTCAGTCTTGTGTGCCGGCTCGGGGGCGACATCGTGGGCGCGGCATTTGCCGTCGAGCTGAACTTCCTGCACGGCCGTCATAAGCTCACGGGCATCGATGTCTTTTCGCTTCTCAAATACGACAAGTGATCTGCGTATTCGCGGTGAGGGGCACCCGGAAGCGAATTTAACCGCGCTCGATTGTGTTTGTCTCTGACTTCGCTCGGGCGCGCTGGCGGACGGCTTCGAATAGCACGACGCCGGCGGCGACGGAAACATTGAGCGACCGCACCGGTCCCGTCGTCGGAATGGAAACGAGAAAATCACAGCGCTTGCGCGTCAACTCGTGCAGGCCCGCGCCTTCGTTCCCGAGGACAATTCCAACCGGTCCCCTGAGGTCCACTTCGCTGTAACTGCTTGGCGCGCGCTCATCGAGGCCCACGAGCCAGTAGCCAGCCTCTTTGATCTCCCCCATGGCACGCACCAGATTCTTCACCCGCGCCACGGGCAGGTGCGTGAGCGCGCCGGCCGCGGCCCTCTCAACCGTGTCGCTCAAACCCGCGGCACGCCGCTCGGGGATGACGACTCCGCCGGCACCCGCCGCAAGTGATGTGCGCACGATCGCGCCCAGATTATGCGGGTCCTCGATGCCGTCAAGCAGCACGAGCAGTCCCTGCGCCATCTCGACGCGGAGCAAGTCTTCCAGTTCGACGGCAGGCTTGGCAGCCGCGAGAGCGGCGATGCCCTGATGCTCGCGCCCCCCGGCCAGCCGGTCAATCAGCTGCCGGTCTTCAAACCGCACGGGCACCCCGCGAGACCTTGCCAGCCGGACGATCTCCTCGACCCGCCCGCCATGTCGTCCGCGCGCGATCGCAATTCGATCAAGCGGCCGCCCTACGGCGAGTGCCTGTTCGACGGCATGGAATCCGGTCATCCAGTTCATCGGTTTCGCTCGCTCCCGCTCACTGCCGCCAGATCGGCCGGCTGGCAGGCCCGCCCCCGGAACGCGGTCGGAGGCCGCTCAGTCGAGTGCGGCGCAAAACTCGAGCATCCGCTCGCGCGTGCTCTTAACGGGCACCATGAAATCGAGCCTGGCGGCCGCATCCAGCAGCAAAATCACGCGGTCGAGTTCGCCTTCGCCCGCCGAACCTGCCAGCGCCAGACGAATCGGATGAAACAGACTCCGACTGCGGTAGGGCAAGCTAGATTTCATCCCTTCGATGATCCGCTTGAAACGATCGGAATCGATATCCATACCATCGAGGACTCGATTGGCGAGCTCGCGGATTACCTCCCGTGCCCCGGCACGCGCCAGAACTTCCTGGTTCGCCGCATCCTCGAGGAGCGCAACCGCCCGGTAGTTGAAAACCAGCGCGAGCAATCCCAGAAGGGCCGCCCGGTCGGCCGCACGCGGTCCGAGCAACTCCGCCGCGCGCGCAAGCCAGTCTGTCAACGCAAGATCAGCGCTAGAAACATGGGTTCGGGAGAGCCACCCTTGTTCGCCGAGGATGGCAGCAATGTCCGCGGCCGTAAAGAGATGGGCGGGCTTCTGGGTCGCCGCGGTGTGCTTGTCCTGGCGCATGAAAGGCGATTCGATCTCGGTTGGAGGCCGGCGATCGACACACTCAGAGCTCAAGAGTCGCGATGGCATATGCGGCGATGGCTTCGCCGCGCCCGATGTCCCCTGTTCCTTCGTTCGTCTTGGCCTTCAGATTAATCTGTTCAAGCGTGATACCGAGCGACCTCGCCAGCGTCCCGCGCATGGCCGGGAAATGCGGGCCGAGCTTGGGCCGCTCGCAGATCACGATCGCATCGACATGGGTGATGCGCAGGCCGCGCTCTTCGAGCAGCCCTCGCGTGTATTCGAGGAATCGCTGGCTCGATGCACCTTTCCATCTGGGGTCGGTGTCCGGGAAATGCGTGCCGATGTCGCCCAGGCCGGCAGCTCCAAGCAGCGCATCGCAAAGCGCGTGGCTCAGGACGTCGCCATCGGAATGCCCGACCGAGCCCTTCTCGTAAGGCAGTTCGATCCCGCCGATCAATAGCTTCCGCCCCTCCGCCAGCCGATGCAGGTCGTACCCGATTCCCGAGCGCGAGCGAGGAGCTCGATTGGGGCGCGAAGGCTTCTGTTCGAAGGCCTGCGCGTCCGGGCCGTCCCGATCGTCGCTCGACAGCGCCTTGATGTCCTCCTCATCGAGGCCTGCCTCGTTGAGGGCCCGCGCCAGATCGCTATCGACGCGAAGGATCCCCGAGAGGATATGGATCGTCCCGATCGTCGGGGCTCCGAGCTCGAGGGCCAATTCCTCAGCAAGCCGCAAGGCCCGTCTCGAGTTTTCATCGAGAGGCGCGTCCTTCGTGCGATCGAAGATGTCGGCTGCGCCCGTGCTCTCTCTCGAAGAGCTATGTCGGGACAAAGTGTGAACCCGTCTGAGATCAGCCTTCTTGAATAGTTCGGGGCTCGTCTCGGCGATCGCAGCGAGAAGGTCCGGGGGGCAAATTTCCGAGCACCCAGCGTCTAGAGCGATATCGCGCGCGCGGAAGATGACCGA
>DATMRE010000187.1:0-2468 GCA_035566475.1 Verrucomicrobiia bacterium
TAAAATCAATTACTTAGACGATATTTATAAAATAAGCGCCAACCGTATCCGCACTGTATCCGAAAATATTCCAGTTACAGAAGGATGAACGTCCCGCCGGCGGGACGTTGCCCCGCGCGGCGGGCGGTAGTCGGGACGCGGGGTCCATCACCCTCTGTGGGCGCGTCCTAGTCGGGTGTGAATGGCAACACCCGCAAAGGGCGTCGGCAGGGGTCACGGTGGCGGCGGAACACCGCGCAGGAACCTCGGCTCAAAATTGAACCCGAGCCGTTGCTCCGCCCCGAGTGCCTCGGCCGCTTCCAGCTGTCGCAAAGCCAATGCTGGTTCGCCGCGGTCGAGGCGGAACATGATGCTGAAAAGCAAGGCCCACAACACTTCCCCTCCGGTTTCGCGTGCGCGCGCACGCGCGCGAGGGCACCAGCTCGGCGAGCATGTGGACCGGCACGCGCGTGCCGCGAAACACCGGATTCCCGCCCATGATCTTGCCTTTCAACCGATCCTTGGGTCGGCGCTCGGGTCGAGCGGATTAGCTCGGCCAGGGCGCCGGAGATGTGCCCGTTTTGAAAAACAATCAAAGAAAATCAAACGGTGCGAGACGCATCGATGTTGAGCGACGATGACGCGCCGCCCTGCGACCGGCCCAATCTGTCGAAGGACTATCTCGCCGGAAACGCGCCCGAGAAATGGATACCTCTGCGTCCGCTCGAGTTCTATCGAGAGCAGGGCATTCATCGATGCCGGCGGAAATCCGCCCAGCGCGATCCCAAATGGCTTACCCGAGGCGGATCAAAAACCAGCTGATGATATCAGGCAGGGCTTATAACGCCGCCATCGTCAACCGCACGCCCTCCGCTATTTGAACCCTTTCTCGGAGTTCTCACGGCCGGGCCGGTTTTCGGCTACCTCGTCGATCAGGCCGAACTCCCTCGCTTCGACCGGCGACAGGAACTTGTCACGCTCGAGCGCGGCCTGGATCGCTTCGAGTGGCTGGCCGGTATGCTTCGCGTAGATCTCGTTGAGCCGCGCCCGCAACGCTAGGATCTCGCGCGCCTGGATCTCGATGTCGGTGGCCTGTCCCTGCGCCCCGCCCGAGGGCTGATGGATCATGATCCGTGAGTTCGGCAGCGAATAACGCTTGCCCTTGGCACCGGCGGCCAGCAGCAGCGACCCGGCGGAGGCCGCCTGACCGATGCACACCGTCGCCACCGGCGAGCGGATGTACTGCATCGTGTCGTAGATCGCGAGGCTGGACGTCACGACACCACCCGGCGAGTTGATGTAGAAATTGATGTCTTTGTTCGGGTTTTCCGCCTCCAGGAAGAGCAGCTGGGCGCAGATCAGGCTCGAGACGGCATCGTGGATCGGACCGACGAGGAAGATGATCCGCTCCTTGAGCAGGCGCGAATAGATATCATACGCACGCTCGCCGCGGTTGGTCTGCTCGACCACCATCGGGACTAAGTTGTTCATATACTGTTCGAAATGCTCGGACATTCAGGGCCTCCCTGGCAGAGCCGCGCGGGCGGCGCTCGGCTCGGATCGGGTCAATTCGGTGACGCATCTTCTCCGGCAGGGTCGGGTATGGCCAGCAGGCTCCTGCGGGGTGAACTTGCGTTCTACAATCTTCGCCAACTCGACGATAAAGTCGATGACCTTGTCCTCGAAGATCGGCGCCCGCAGCGTGTCGCGAGGTGACTCAGGCGATCGCCCGTGAGGGGGAGCCGTCGTCCCGGTTGCGAGCGGCAAGTCGTCGATTTCTATCGCCAGAACCCCGGCGCCATTCGCAGGTTGGGCCGAGTTGCGGCGATCTGCCAGTCACTCCGCGTGGTGGGTACGGTGGGTGAAGATGGTCATCAACTCGCGCCGGATCGCCTGTAGCCGTGAAGTGGCGATCAATCGCGCGACGGATTGGGATGCTCGCTAGGCTAAGGCTAGGCTTAGCCTAGGCTAGGACTTCCTTTCTTCTGAAGTGTCGATCGAGCGGTTTGGCGCGTCAAGACCACGAAATTACGGATGATCGTGGAGCGATCATCCCGCCGATAATCGAACTCGATGCGTTCGGCGTCACCGAACATGGTGTCCTCCTATTCCCACGACTGGTTCACAGACTTCCGCCTGATCAGGCCGTTCTCGCGTCGGTACTCGAATGTGGTTGGAGGGTTTCCGCAAGGCGGGCTTGCCGGAGGAATGAAGCCGCAACGGTTGGGGCGAGCTGCGGACCCGCTTCGGGGATCGCCCTCCGCGCCCGTTCCCGCCGGCTCCCGAAGACAGGTTCGCACATGACTCAGCGCTGGAGGGAAATGGATTCGAACCATCGGTACCGGAAGATAAGCCACCGCTTCGAGACGGGCTTTTGTCGCCTCCATGACGGTTCCCGTTCCCGAAAGGGCTTCACTTCTTTCGCGACGGGGGACCGACAGTTCGAATCCACCTCCCTCCAGCAGAGAGTCAGTCGCAAACCTGATTTC
>DATMRE010000188.1:0-4724 GCA_035566475.1 Verrucomicrobiia bacterium
TTGGCCATCTCGAATCGCAGTCCCGATCGGTTCCTCCGGAGGGGAAGGCGGCGGAGGTGATTCTCGTCAAGATCGAGCGCTTGTAACGAATGAAGAAGAACCCCGCACTCGATCACCGGGGGCCAATGCCGTCACTAGTCAACGCGCTTCTTGAGGACTGGCTTATCTGATCCGGCGTCTGCCGCAGCCTTGGGCGCTTGCGCGGGAGCCGTGTTCGACGCTGCGGCCGGCGCGGGGTTCTCGCCGGTGTAGGCCTTTTGCAGATATTGCCCGGCCTCTTGCTGTGCCCCTGCGGTATCGTCGTTGGTATGCTGGGCAAGGCTGTATTCGTTCACGGCGCGTTCGCGCTGGCCGAGCAAATCGTAAATTTTCCCGATGTAGATGTGCCCCCAGACCTCAGTCCACTTCGGGTCCAGGTCGCCGCCGAGCGCCGCGCGAAATGCATTCGCAGCGGCCTGGTAATTCTTCTGGTAGAACATCGCCTCACCCATCCGGAAATGCGCGAGTGAGTTTGTCGGCTGAACGTCGAGGGCGCGCTGGTATTCCTGAATGGCCTCGTAGTATTTACCGACTTGGGCCAATGCCTCGCCTCGCGCAACCGAGGCGCGGACGCGCAGCCGCGGGCTCGACTTCAAAAGGTTATTGTTCGGATCGATGGTGATGCCGGTCGATTTGGGTCGTCCGAACGTGTCAATCCGAAAATCCGAAGTTGTCCCCGTCACGAGGATCTTCTTGAACTCCGGATTGCCTTCGGTGTCCACGCGGACTTCGACGGGCATGCGAAACGTGTCGAGGTCCTGATGTACCTTGCCCACGACTTTAAAACCCTTCGGCGTGCGGTAGACGATGTACTCAAGCGTGAATTCCGGAACGCCCGTCGAACTCAGCCACTGTGAAAAAAAGGATCGGAGATTAACCGCCGGGGCGTCCTTCGCTGGAGGCGGAACCTTCGTTGCCGCGAGCTTCTCGAGCGCGTCAACGGTCGCTGTCTTGCCGGCATTCTGCTTATAGAAGTCGTGCAGGAGAGCCGTAAAGGCGTCATCGCCCAGTTCGGTGCGCAGCATGTGAAACACCATGGCGCCCTTGTTGGCGACGATCGAGCGGTATTGATCCGAATAGGGCTGGAGCTGCTGCGCCTGTGAGATCGCGGTCGTGTCCTCGTACATCAGCGCACCGACGGCGAAGTCCTCGAGCGCTTTATGCAGCCCGGCTACTCCATCGGATTGTTCCGCATACATGGCCGAGGCGTAGTGCGAAAGCCCATCGGTAGCCCACACGTCAGCGGCGGTCGCTGGCAGGACGGAATTGCCCCACCACTGGCCGGCGGCAGCCTGGGCCAGTATTCGATCGTTCGCTTTCGCCGTCCATTGCCGCGCGCTGATCAGCAGGAGGCCCGGCGCGGAGAAACTATCAAGAGAACCGTCCGGCATCTGGGCAATGGTCAGGATTGTGCCGTTCTCAAGTTGCCCGAAACCATCGGAGAAATAACTCATGATGTGAGCGAGTGAATCTGCGTAGGGGCTCGCGGTTGAAACCTGTGCCGGTGGGGTGTAGACGGAAATTTGATAGCCCTCGGTCTGGACCGGAGAAAGTTGCAAACTGCCTCCCACAAACGACCCGACTGGCGCAGGCTGATCGCAGTGAAAGACGTACGACGCCTGGCCCGGGAGGCCCTTGCCTATCGCAGGCATCATCGTCGGTGGATCCGGCCTGCCCGTGCCGACGACGACGAACGAATCCGGCACGACGAACTTGAACGTGCCCGTGTAGCGGTTCGAGGGATAATCGGTCAACGGAAACCAGCGCGCCGGCAGCAGAAAATAGGCCGAGTCTTTGTCGATCGAAGCGAAGCGCACGCTTTTCGTGGGGCTGTCCTCGACGCTCGATAGAGGCCCACTATAATCGAAGGTGAGGGCTATCTGCTTTCCCGGGGTCGAGGCAGACGGAAGCCCTACGCTCAGGAGCAGCGGCGAATTGCTGTCACGGTCGTAGGTGAGCTGCCCTCCTGTGGCCATCTTTACCGAGTTCACTCGGAGGTCCGGATGCAGCTCGACGAGAAGGGTCTTCGCAACTTGGGTGGCGATGAAATCGACCTTCACGAGCGCGGAAATGGTCTGATCCTCCGGATGGAGGATCACCTCGACATCGTAGTGTGTTGCGCGGAAAGGAAAGGCATGCGGTGCTTGAGCTCGTAGAGAAGCCGCCGCTAGAGAGCAGAGTGCCAACAGGGCGAGCAATCGACGGATCTTGAACAAGACGAGCCCTCGCTCAAACAAAACGATTGGTTTCAACACCTAAGTAAGATACCAGAACGCCCCCCCTCAGTTGCCCGCGGCGAAAAAGATTACAGCATGCGCGCGAAGACATCGGCGGCGCGCTCGATCGCACCCTCCGGGCCGAGCTTGGTTCGCACTTCGGCCAGTCCCGCCTGCATCTCCTCGCGCGCCGCCCGGGACTGCAGGAGACGCCGAACCTCGACTTCAAGAGCTGCGGGTGTGAATTGGTCCTGGATCAATTCGGGCACGACACGCCGTCCTGCGATGAGATTCACCATGGCGATAAAAGGCGTACGAATCATCCGTCGGAGGATGAGCGCAGTGGTCGGCGCGACCCGGTAGATCACGACCATGGGGGTTCCGAGCAGCGCGGCCTCAACGGTCGCGGTCCCGCTTGCGACGATGGCGCAATCCGCTGCCGCCAGCGCATCATAGGTAGCTCCCTCAATCCGCTCGATGGCCAGTCGCGGACTCGGGTTCCGTCGAAACAAATCGGCTTTGAGTCCTGGCGCTGCGGCGTGAACGAACTGGACTCCACCTGTCCCCTCGAACGCTCGGTCGAGCAAGTCGCAGGCCTTGAGAAGAGGCGGATAATTCTGCGCGATTTCGTTCGGGCGGCTGCCGGGCAGAAGCGCTACGATTCGCCGGGCCGCATCGAGCCCGTGCCGTTTCGCGAACTCCAGCCGGGACAGCGTGGGCTTCACCATGCCCACCAAGGGATGCCCGACGAAATCCACCGGTACGCCCGCATCCCGGTAGATCTTCTCCTCGAACGGAAAGATCACCACAATCCGCTTGACCAGACGCTTGACGACGCGGACGCGTCCCGCACGCCAGGCCCAGATCTGCGGCCCGATGAAGTAGCCGACGGGAATTCCCGACTTCTTCAGACGTCTCGCGACCCCCAGGTGGGTTCCGGGGGAATCGACGAGGATGGCAAGCGCGGCGCCGCGCCGGGAGGCTTCGCGCGCGAGACGGGTCTGCACGCGTACCACGGACGCAACTTTGCGCAGGACTTCGGAGATGCCCACGACGGCGACTTCATGATAATCGACGACCAACTCGACCCCCGCCGTGGCCATTCGCGGTCCGCCCATGCCAAAGAACTTTGCGGAGGTGCGTTTTCGCAGAGCCATTGCGAGTTGCGCCGCATACATGTCGCCTGAAGCCTCGCCTGCGGAAAGCAAAATTGTGGATACGCTCATGCTCGCGTGCGGCGGATCCCCGGTCGAGAGGACGGCGGAAGAGTCAGGCGGCCTAGGGCGCGCGAGGTCGAGATCGGCGCCGCGTCAGTCATTGGCGGGCAGGGGAGGCGGAAATCCGGATCGACCACCGCCCGGTACGGGAACTTCGAGCTCTTGTTCCTTGTACTGGAGCTGGTAGAGGCGATAGTAAATCTCGCGCTGGGCGAGCAGCTCCTGATGCGAGCCCTGCTCGCGCAGGCGTCCTTTGTGGAACACCAGGATGCGATTGGCGTGCTGGATCGTGCTCAGGCGGTGAGCGATGACCACGGCCGTGCGCCCTTCGAGCAGCCGGTCGAGGGCTTCGCGGATCTGCATTTCGGTCTTCGTGTCCACGCTAGACGTCGCCTCGTCAAGGATCAGGAACTTCGGATTGTGCGCCAGCGCCCGCGCGAAACTGACCAGCTGCCGCTGGCCGGCAGAAAGCGTCGCGCCGCGCTCGGTCACCGGTGTTTCCACTCCCTGTGACAGCGAAGCAAGGAACGGACCGAGCCCGACTTCCCTCAGCGCGCGCTCGGTGGTGGCGCGGTCGATCGTTTCGGTTCCCAGCCTTACATTTGATTCGAGCGTGCCGGTGAACAGGAATGGGTCCTGCAGCACGATCCCGAACATACCTCGCAGATCGTGCAGGTTCGTTTCGCCGATGTCCACGCCGTCGATCAGGATCTGTCCGCGCTGGATGTCGTAGAAGCGCAAAACAAGTTGGATGATCGTGGTCTTGCCGGCTCCGGTGTGGCCGACGATCGCGAGCGTTTGCCCCGGTTCAACGCGGAAGGAAACGTCGCGCAACACCCAGTCTTCTTCTCGGGGCGTTTGGCCGCCGTGATAAGCGAACCAGACATGGCGGAATTCGATCTGGCCGCGCGGCAAGGGAGCGCTCCTCGTCCTTGTCGGAGAAATGATCGTCACCGGCTCGTCAAGCAGCTTGAAAATCCGTTCCGAAGCGGCGATCGCGGTCTGCAGAATGTTGAATTTTTCGCTCAGGTCTTGAATCGGGCGGAAGAACTTCTGCGCGTAAATCATGAACGACATCAGACGGCCGATTCTAACCGTCCCGGCGATTACGCGCAGCCCGCCAACCCAATAGAGCAGCGCAATGCCCCCCATGCTGAGAAATTCGACGGCGGGGAAAAAGAACGAGAAGGCATCAATGGCGTCCTTGTAGGCCTCCATGTGCACGCGATTGAGCTCCTGGAATTGTGTGAGC
>DATMRE010000189.1:0-6118 GCA_035566475.1 Verrucomicrobiia bacterium
ACGGCTACAGGTTTGAGGTCGCCGGAAAAGGTTTGCCGGAACACATTGCGAAGGATTGTCGCGGCGCAAATACGGGTTGCCCTGGCGGACCTGGAGGGTAGCGGGCAAGGCCGAATACGCTCTCAAGGATATCGCCCGAACAATCCGTGCGGGCGCATGAGCCGCAATCGGAGGTAATCCGTTCCCTGCAGTTTCGGTCAGCCCTATACGCGAGAACGAAGCGCCAACCGCAAGCAGACTAGGGTCGCCTGCTAACTTGCGACTGGGCTCGGTCGCGGAATCGGCGCCATCGCAAAATCCGCGTGTGCAGTCCTTTCACTTGCTGTTTCGCCCGACCGCCTTCAGTCATAATAATCGGGTGACTTCTTCATCTTGTCGCTTTGCGCTTTGTCATGATTGATCCAAAGCTGTGCATGGTAGAAAGACATTAGATTCCTCAGACGTTGCATCGACAGCAGCGTCTCAACCTTCTGTTCGGTCGGCATTGTGCCGAAATACGGGATGCGATCATTGTCCCAATTTGCCTGCAGGTGAACGGCGTCGCCACTCAAAATGACCCATCCCGTTTTTGGAAGATGGACGAGCAACGATTCATGGCCGGGAGTGTGCCCGGGCGTCGAGATGATCTCAACCGAACCGTCGCCGAACACATCCATATCCTCATCGATCAACACGACCGGATGATTGCGAGAAAACGTCGGGGTCGAATCCCCCGGGGGAATCTGAATCCCGGGATTGTTCGGCCCGAAGTAGTAGTCGTACTCGGCTCTCTGAATCAGGATGGTCGTCCGCGGAAACATTTCGGCATTGCCGATGTGGTCGGGATGGGTGTGTGAGATTCCGATGTAGCGTATGTCGGATGGAGCGACGTGAATGGCGGCAAGTTGCGACGATAGGGTTTTGGGGCGGGTCCAATGCAGGCCCGTCGCCGAGTTACCTGCTTGCCAACCGTTCGGCATGGAAGCAACGAAATCGGAGATGCCGGTGTCCCAGAGGAAGTAGTCCTGCGCGTGGTGTAGGAGGTAGCAGTTGACCGGGATGTCGATCGGCTTTCCGATATTCGAGCCAACCGTCCACCGCGACTCGTCGGCGGCGTGCCCCACACCGCAGTCGAAAATATAGAGCCGGTCCACGCCTTCCTCGCTCGACTGTGCCGAGCTTCCGCTGGCCGAGAATAGTGCTGCGAAAGCGACAGCGAGAGCGCAAATTCGATTCATGGAGAAGACCTCCGTAGGCATATCTGATCGTCAAATCTCTACGCCTTCGCGTCTGCCGGTGGTTTTGCCCTGCTGAAATTACTCCGTTATGACCCCGCTATCGCGCCGCCAAGCGGCGATTCCGGCCACTCGCTTGGGCGTAAGGTCCTGTTCCCGCTCGAGTGGATTGTTTTTTTCCGTTACGTGTTCCGGGACGATCCGTCAAAAATTACGGTCACGACGGAACCCTTGGAAATTGCCTTAATCGTTGGAGCGGAACATTAAACCGTTGATGGCCGAGCTATGACGAGTGCGATACAGAATTTCCGCTAACGTTTATCACCGGAGAAGGTTGCTTGGCAACCAGAATGTCATCGCGCGACTTCAGCTAACTCCTTCGGCCAATCCCGTTCGCTCCATTCCGGTCGACTCCTCTCTCATCGGGGTCTCCCGGCCCGTGGACATTTATACTTTGCTCGAACCGGACATTCCCACTCTGCGGCTTCGGTGTCGCAGTGAGGTGACGGAATCATGGAGCTGAGAGGCGTGCCGTGTCGATCGTGTCAATGCACGCGTTGACAGAGGGCACTCGGTAGCTTAAACTTGGCGTTTGTCCTTGACCGGAAAGGTGTGACTGAGCAGATGCGGACGTATGTTCCAAAGGGCCGAGAGGCCGAGGCACTCACGGTCGGTAAGAATTGGTTTGTAGTCGACGCGAACGGCCAGGTCCTCGGACGGCTGGCGACTCGCATCGCGAGGCTTTTGATCGGCAAGGATAAACCGAGCTTCACGCCGCACCTCGATTGTGGCGATCACGTCATTGTGATCAATGCCGAGCGCGTCAGACTGACAGGGAATAAGATCGACCAGAAGATTTATCGCCACCACAGTGGATATCCGGGCGGGCTGAAGGAAATTCCTGTTCGGGCGTTGTTGCAGCGCCGTCCAGAAGAGCTCGTGCGCGAAGCAGTGCTTGGAATGCTGCCAAAAAACAAGCTTCGCGCGCGTCGCGCAAAGAAGCTGCGTGTTTATGCCGGAAGTGAAGCGCTCGCCCGCCACGCCGGACAGAAGCCCCAGCCGCTCGCGTTGTAGAACCGGAGCCGTTCGTTTTGCGGGATCGACTCCAAGGGCCGAGGAGTCTCGGTCTTGTTGTATGTCCCGGCGCGAGCCGCGACCCCGAGCCCTAAGGATTCGAACCGAACGTTCGAGCCTCAGGCGCCCGACGGAGAAATCCCGGACGGTCGCCTTCAGGGCCGCCCATTTGAGCAGCCATCGGAGCAGGAGGAAAGTTGAGTTCATCCGCGAGTTCGATTGAGAGTGCAGCCGGGAAGCAGTTTTACGGCACGGGCCGCCGTCGGGAATCGGTCGCCCGCGTATATATCAAACCGGGAGTGTCGCAATTCACCGTGAATGGGCGCCCGGTCAGTGAGTATTTCCGCAACATCGCGTGGCATACGGCCGCAGTCGAGCCGCTGAAATTCACGCAGATGCTCGACCAGCTCGAGGTGAAGGCCCATGTGAAGGGCGGCGGAGTCGGGGGACAGTCCGGCGCCGTGCGGATGGGGCTCTCGCGAGCGCTGGCAAGGCTAAATCCGGATCTGCGCCCTGCGCTGCGGAAGAGCGGGTTTCTTACGCGCGATCCGCGCATGAAGGAACGGAAGAAGTACGGACAAAAAGGAGCACGGCGCCGCTTCCAGTTCAGCAAGCGCTAGGTTTGCCGGGGTTCTGGGGCGTCGCTTTTGGGGGGCCTCTGGCTCTTTCGACGTCGTTTCGGGGTGCGACCTCGGGGCGACGAGTGGGCTCGGTCGCGCTGAGAGCCGGAGCCCATGATCAGAAGTCCCGGCTCGTCCGGGACAAATTCACGGCCGGCAAAGGAGCCGGCGAAAAAGGATGCTGGGGCTCAAGGGCTCTTTAAGCGTCCCTTTAACAAGAGGAGGTACTTTGGGAGTTGAAATAACGATGAAAGAACTTCTCGAGGCTGGCGTTCATTTTGGGCACCAGACCCGACGTTGGAACCCGAAGATGAAGGAATACATCTTCGGCGAGCGCAATGGAATCCATATTATCGACCTGCAGAAGACTCTCAAGATGTTCCGCGAGGCAGCGCGGCATGTATCCGATAAGGCCGGGCAGGGCAGGAGCATTCTTTTCCTCGGTACGAAGCGCCAGGCGCAGGAAGCCATCGCCGAAGAGGCGCAGCGCTGCGGCATGTTCTACGTGAACCACCGCTGGCTCGGCGGTACGCTCACAAACTGGGTCACTCTGCAAAAATCCATCAAGCGGCTGAAACTGCTGAAGTCCATGGTCGAAGACGGGCGAATGGCTCAGTTTTCGAAGAAGGAAGGCGCTCGGCTCGAGCGCGAACTGAAGCATCTCCAACAGAATTTCTCGGGTGTTGAAAACATGACGGCGCTCCCCGATGTCATGTTCGTGATCGACCCGAACTCGGAAGTGATTGCCGTGCGCGAAGCGCGGCGCATGGGCATTCCGGTGGTAGCGATCGTGGACACGAATTGCGACCCCGATTTGGTGAACTGGGTGATTCCAGGAAACGATGACGCTTTGCGTGCGATCCGGTTGTTTACTTCCAAGATATCGGATGCAGTGCTCGCCGGCCGCCAATCGTTCGAGCAGTCGCAGATCGCCGATCAAAAGGCTGCGGACGGAGCGGCCGGCGAGGAAGGCGTGGAATACGTCGACACCAGCGCCTACGAGGTTTACGAAAAGCAGGAGGGCGACTTTGTCGAAGGCGAACCGGGCGACGCCGTTGCCGGTGAAGAAGGTGCTCCTCTCGCAACCGACGACGAGAAACTACCTCGATAAGGTCGACGGGGTCTGAGCGCATCCGGGCACGCGGTGATGTATGCGGTAGCGGCCGCGAACGAGCCGGTAGCGCATCAGATCCGGACCAGCAAGGCGTACGAAGCAAAACCCATGGCAACCGAACCCACACCGGCGGGAAAGCCGAACGTATCGGCGCAACTCGTGAAAGAGCTACGCGACCGTACCGGCGCGGGCTTCACGGCGTGCCGTGAAGCCCTGATCGAATCTGGGGGCGACCTTGAGCAGGCGATCAACGTCCTGCGTAAGAAGGGTCAGGCTGCCGCGCAGAGGAAGGCGCAGCGAGCGACGTCGGAAGGACTGGTCGGCTGCTACATTCACGCCGGCGGGAAAATCGGCGTACTCGTCGAAGTCAACTGCGAAAGCGACTTCGTTGCCCGAACTGACGATTTTCAGCGCCTCTGCCACGATGTGGCCATGCACATCGCCGCTCTCGATCCCCGTTTTCTCCGCCGCGAGGAAGTCACCCAGGGAGTCCTTGACCGCGAGCGCGACATCTACCGCGAGCAGGCGAAAACAAGCGGGAAGCCCGAAGGTGTGATCGAAAAGATCGTGAACGGCAGGATGGAAAAGTTTTACGAGGAAAATTGCCTTTACGAGCAGCACTTCATCAAGGACGAGAGCGTGACGGTGAAGGAACTGGTCGACCAGGCGATCGCGAAGCTCGGCGAGAATATAGGGATTCGCCGCTTCTCCCGCTTCAAGGTCGGCGAAACGGATGGCCTTGCGCCGTCGGTCGCGGCTTCTGAGGGAACCGATCCGCCCGTTCCTGCCTAGACTCTCTTCCCCCGTTTTGCGTGCGCAACCAGTCCCCGTAAGTGTCATTTCGCGGAGTGCAGTTCGGTTTCTCCGGCCGGGAGCGTGCCGCCTGGGCCGCAAGTCGGAAAAAAGGCTAGTGCCAAATGCCACGATCGGCACTAGAATGCCCGCGGGACCGGGAGACTGACAAGACGCGATGACAAAATCAATCACCGCAAGGCGAACCGGTGCGAAGCGGAGGGCACCTGTTTTCGAGCGCATCGTGGTCAAACTTTCGGGGGAATCGCTGTCGGGGCCGGATGATTTCGGCATCCACGCGGAAACGATTCAGGGCATCGCGCACGAAGTGAAGCAGGTGCACGAGTTGGGTGTCCAGGTCGCGCTGATGGTCGGCGGCGGGAACATCTTTCGCGGTTCCCGTCAGAGGCAGCTATCGATCGACCGCGCGACAGGCGACTATATGGGCATGCTCGCCACCGTGATCAATGGCCTGGCACTGCAAGACGCGCTCGAGAAGTCGGGTTGCCAGACGCGGCTCCTGAGCGCGATCGAAATGCACCAGGTGGCCGAGCCTTTCATTCGACGTCGCGCGACTCGCCATTTGGAGAAAGGGCGTGTCGTGATCTTCGCGGGTGGTACCGGCAATCCCTATTTTTCGACCGACACGGCGGCGGCATTGCGCGCGATGGAGCTCAAGGCGCAAGTGATCTTGAAGGCCACGCGCGTCGACGGCATCTATGACGCCGATCCGGAACAAGTCGAAGGGGCCAAGATGTTCGAGCGCATCACCTACCTGGACGTTTTGCAAAAGGGGCTCTTGGTGATGGATTCGACAGCGATTTCGCTCTGCATGGACAACAAGATGCCCATCGTCGTCTTCAATATGAATGTGACGGGAAATCTGAAGCGCGTGGTGCTGGGCGAGGCCGTAGGCTCGACGGTCACCGCGACGTGAATTCCGATCGCTCGTCAATTGCGGGGGACGATCGGGACAATCGGTTTCCGAGGTCCGAAGGTCCGCTGGAAGCCTCGAGCGGCCCAAGCCGCCCCGATTCCCGGGCTGCAGGGCAGCCTGGCAGAAGCCGTGCCCGGCATGAACATGAACATGAGGTTTCAAGACAGGCGACAGGCTCGGGCCGAGACGCGGCCTGAAGGAGGGAATTGTATCGATGACCACAGTCGGCTCAAGCAAAGACGCTCTCGCGCAAGCGAAGGTTCGCATGGAAAAGGCCGTCGAGGATTTTCGCAAGGATCTCGCGAGCGTGCGCACGGGCCGCGCGAATCCCGCGCTCCTCGATCAGATTCGCGTGGATTATCACGGC
>DATMRE010000190.1:0-14839 GCA_035566475.1 Verrucomicrobiia bacterium
GATCGAGGCGTGCTTGGCGCCGGAAGCGGCCGGCGTACCTGGGGCTCGCGCTCGTGTCTGTCGTCTCGGTGATAACGACATCTGGCTGCGCGCACCGCACACGTACGACACAGCCCCCCGCCGGGGCGCCCACCGGGCAGCCTGCGCCCGTCCCGCCTCCGGCGCCTTCCGGTCCGCCGCAGTCGGCGGATGGGCAGCCCGCCCGTCCCGAATATGTCGAACAGGGCGTGGCCTCGTGGTACGGCATCCCGTTCAACGGGCGTCGCACCTCGAACGGAGAGATCTACGATATGCGGGCCTTCACCGCGGCGCATCGCACTCTGCCATTCGGCGCGGTTGTGCGGGTGACGAGCCTCCAGAGCGGAAAGCATACGGAGGTCCGCATCAATGACCGGGGGCCGTTCGTCGCCGACCGTATCATTGACCTGTCTCGCGCCGCGGCAGAGGCCATTGAGATGATTGGAACCGGCACGGCCCGGGTGCGGCTCGAAGTCATCTCCGGGCCGAATCCGCGGGCTGGGCTATTCGGTGTTCAGGTAGGCGCGTTCCTGGTCGAGGAGAACGCCGAGCGGCTCAAGCAGCGGCTCGCCGCGCGTTATTCCCAGGTCGCGATCGTCGCCTTCGCTCTGCCGAACGGGCCATTCTATCGCGTTCGTGTGGGTCGGTTGCCGAGTGAGTTCGCCGCGAGCCAGCTCGCCGATCAGCTGCATTCCCAAGAGCAGTTGTCCACCTTTGTCGTCCGCCTGGACGAATAAGATTCAATATGCCCAGGACCAGGCTCGCGCTCGACGACTGCCGCTCGTCACACCCCGGACAACCGGGCCGCCCTCTCCTGCGTGTTGTTTTTCCGGTCGTGCTGTTCTCCCTCCTTGGCATCCCTTCGCCCGCCTCTGGTCCCGCACCCGCGGCGCAGGGGCCATCCGCCCAATCGGCAACCTGGAGGGTCACGATCGTGCTTCCTGCCAAGATCGTGGCCCGCGATCCGGTGACTCTCGCTGTGCTCGGGGCAGATGGGCGGCTAGCTCCGGGCGTTGCCGTTGAGCTCGGGGACGGTCGGCGAGTCACGACCGACCGGACGGGGCGCGCTTTCTTCAATGCCCCTTCCGCCGGCGGCATCCTGCTCGCCAGGGCCTCCGGAGCCTCCGCTGCGGCGCTGATCGATGCCGCGCGGCCCGCAGAACCCCTGCCAGCCATCGCAGTCGCGCCGGAGGTCTCGTTGCGAGACCGGTTCTCGATTTGCGGGCCAGGACTCCGCGGTAATTCCGATGAGAATCGCGTACGGATCAACGGCGAGCCGGCGCTCGTGATCGCCGCTTCGCCCGAGTGCCTCGTGGTCCTGCCGAAACCCGAGACAACGGCCGGAACCGCGACGATTTCGATCGATGCCTCCGGGATAGAATTCCGGGCGACCACGACGGTCGTATCGCTCGACTTTGAATCACCGGATCCCGCGCTCGCACCAGGTGAAAAGGGCCGACTCGTCGTCCGCGTGCATGGCTCGCAGGAGCGGCTGCGCATCCTTGTGGACAACCAGACGCCCACCGTGCTCCGATTTCTCGGGCCTGATAGCCAGGAACTGTTGACGAGCGGAGGCCCGGAGAATTCCGCCACGGTGGGGGTCCAGGCGATCCGTTCCGGAGATTTTTCCTTCCTGGCGCGGTTGCTACCGGCGCCCGATGCCTCGATCGCGATTCGATACCTGGGAGCTGCTGTACCGCTTGCGCCGAGGGATTTGCGGCAGCAGCTGACCAAACTGGTGGGCCGGCTCGCACATCATCCTCGTGATATCGAAGCGGCCCGGCGCGTGGTCGAGCAGATGATCTCTGTGACGATTGCAGGGGATTTCCGCACGCTGCTCGATGCCGCCCATGCCGCCCTTTGAGCGCTTTACAGCAAACCTGGCAATCGGCTATTCGTTCGACGCAGGTTCAAACACCTTAGGCAAGGCTTCAGGGAGCGCGCCTTGCGACATGTTCTCAAGCGAGTTCCGGGCGCGGCTGAGCCGGCTGTCCGCATCCTCATAGCTCTGTTGCGCGTGACGCAGATGCGCGCCGAGCCTCTCATAGACCGCTGCGAATGATTCGAACTGTTTATTCAATCCCGCCAGGCCCGCCACCAGATGTCTGGCATTTTCCTCAATCCTTTGCCCCTGCAAACTGATGGCGACCGCGCTCAAGCAGGCATACAACGTGTTCGGTGAAACGGGGAAAACGCGCTTGCTGCGGCAGTATTCATCCAAAGGACCGAATTTTGCGTCCTGTGTCATCAGCAGCTCGTAATACACGCTTTCGGAGGGGACAAACATGAGGGCGTAATCATAGGTGTGCTCGTCGGGGAGAATGTACTTTTCAGCGATCGAATCAGCATGCTTGCGGACCGCCAGGCAGAAGTCGCGACGGGCGTCGTCGCCGATTTCGATGAGTCTTCGGTAGGCTTCGAGCGGGAATTTCGAATCAATCGAGAGCATGCGCTCGCCGCTTTGAACGATCGCGTCCACGATGGCGCCCGTCGAAGTGAACCGATGCTGCGTCGAATATGCACCCTGCGGAAGGGCATCCCCAAGCATCCGATCGAGGGTGACCTCGCCGAGCGCCCCCCGCGTTTTTGCGCCTCCGAGGACGGACTGAAGAGTTTGCGCGGCCTTCGATAGATCCTGGCTCGTCTGGTGCACCTCGCCGATTCTCTGGCTCATCTGCACGAGCACATCGGTCGACGACTGTAACTGTTGCGCGACCTCCCGCTGGGCTTGCGACGCGAGCTGCCCGGTCGAGGCCACTCCGCTCTGCAGTTCCTGGCGCACCTGGCCAAGCTGCTGGGTTACGGCCTGGGTGAGATGGCTGATCTGCTGGCTGATCTGGGCCGTGACCGCCTGACCCTGGGCGACGAGAGAATTCTGCATCTCCTGCCGCACGCAAGACAGTTCTAGGTCCGAGCGCCTGATGGCGGACCATGCGATGATGGCAATGACCACGATCGCGAGGACACCGATTGCAGGCCAGACCAGGAAATTCATCGATCGTCTTCTGGGCGAGCAAGCACCGTTCGGGGATCGATAGGCGCATCCTTGAATAGCGGCAGGCCCCCGCAGGTCTCCGCGGCCCGAATGATCCTGTCTTCCTGACTCATCATTCTGCCCATCCGACCAGGCGACGGCGTTCCCTGGTCCCATATTATCATCCTCCCAGGAGGTGCGCCCGCGGGAACCGATCTAGCGGCCGGCCACATCTGCTTCGCCTTCACATCGGCCGCCGGATGATCAGGACCCCTCGGTACCAGAGTGAAGGTGTCGAGCTTCACGGACGCGTTTTGGGCGTCTGGCAGGCGCTTTGGCTGTGACCGGCTGGTGCTGCCCTGCCCTCTCGGCTTTTTTTTCGCTGCTCTTCGCATGAGAAGACTGCCAGTCGAGCACTCCCGTCATCGACCCTCAATCGACCCTTCGAAGGCTCTTGACCAGACCATGTGCAGCTCGATCGAGAAGCGATCGATTTTCAACGAGGACGCTGCTGCGGGCGGCAGCCCCCAAGTGTCTGCGACGGTCGCTCAGCTCGCTCGGGAAATCGCTCCGCAGTGCGGAGCCGGTGTTGTAACATCGCACGGTGACCGGCGGGCCAGCTTGACGACCCCGTGCCAGGGCGCGTCCTCTCTAAGGCAGGGTCCGGTAGAGAGCCGACGAGTGAATCGCCGATCGATTCGATCGCATCCCGGGAATGAGATTCACCCGAACCAGAGGTTTCCATCATCACCCCTAGCAGGCAAGACTCATCCCGCAGGCAATTCACCAGGGCTCTCGCGCTCGCCGGCCTGGCAGCGCTTGCCGGCGTTGCGTGGCGGTTCATGCGCGGGCGATTCTCGAAGACCTACCCCGTGCAAGTTATCGCCCGAGCGGGTGAAATTCCCGTAGGCGGCTCGAAGATCTTCAGCTACCCGACCGACGTAGCGCCTTGCATTCTGCTGCGACCGACCGAGGAGGTCTACGTCGCCTACAGCCGACTCTGCACGCATGCTTCGTGTCCATTATTTTACAGGTCCACGGAAAACCGTCTGGATTGCCCTTGCCACGGCGGTGCGTTCTCGATCGCCGACGGCTCGGTATTGCTAGGTCCGCCACCCCGCCCTCTTCCCCGGATTTTACTCGAGGAGCGCGGTCCCGATATTGTTGCCGCCGGGATCGTCAAGCCATAGACCGAACCCTTCATTCGGCCGATCGCTTCGGTCGAACGCGATGTCATCGCGCACGATCCCCGGCTCAGCCGACTCAACGATTCTGTCGCGAGGAGCGGTAGAATTCAGGCCGGGAACGTTCCATTGAGCACAGACTTTTATCGGCTGCTTCTCGCCCTGCTCGTCGTTCTGGCCCTGGCGGCCTCCTCGCCGCTCGCCGCGCAGGAGGGTCGCAAGGTGATCATCGACGAGGATTCCGCTGGGCCCGGCGGCACAGGAATGCAGGCGATTCTGGCACTCGTCAATTCCTCCGAGACCGACGTGCTGGGCATCACCGTCGTGACCGGCGACGCCTGGCGCGATGAGGAAGTCGCGCACGCGCTGCGTTTGCTTGAAATCATCGGGCGCACGGATATCCCGGTCGTTCCCGGTGCTGTCTTTCCTCTGGTGAACAGCAAGGAAGAGGTGAAGTCCTGGGAAAAGCGATACGGCAATGTGCTCTATCAGGGCGCATGGAATTCCGGCCGTCCAATTCATGGGCCGTGGGAGATTCCCCCGCTCCCGGAGGGCGCCCCGAAAGCAAAGGCTGCGAATGAAGACGCGGCTCATTTCTTGATCCGCATGATCCACCGGTATCCGCACCAGGTGACCATCTACGAAGGAGGGCCGTTGACGAATTTGGCGCTGGCGCTGGCGATTGATCCAGGGCTCGCGCCGCTCGCCAAGGAACTTGTACTGATGGGCGGGAGTATTCATCCTGCGACGAACGACCCCGAGCTTGCCGCGACGCCTCATCGCGAGTTCAATTTCTGGATGGACCCGGAAGCCTCCCGCCGCGCCCTGCGCTCGGCCTGGCGGCGAATCGTCGCCACGACGGTCGACGTGTCGGTAAAAACACGCATGGATGAGACACTGATCGCCGCCATTGCAGAGGGAAAAACCCCCGCGGCACAATATGTGGCGAAATACTCGTCCGCCGATTACCTCTGGGACGAGCTTGCGGCCATCGCCTGGCTCGACCCGAGTGTCATCACGCGCACGACCAGGCTTTACATGGATGTTTCAATCGAACACGACGCCACATACGGGGACACGCTCACCTGGGCGCCCGGAAACAAGCCGGCTGTCAGCGGGCCGCTCGTCGAGGTCGAGGAGGATCTCGACCGAGCGAAATTCTATAAGGAATTCTTGGATCTAATGACTCGACCTACGCCGCGCGGACATCGGTCAGATGGGCGGGCGACGCGCGCGATGACCGACTAGGCCTCCTTCCGGGCGACGCGTCCAGCTCGGCCGGGCGAGGGCCGACTGTCGAGCCCGGTAGTACCGAAATCCAGAAAATCGCGTACTATTATGAACTTGTCAAACAATTCGTATCGAGGAACACATGGCGCCGAAAGTTGATGTCGTTGGCCTTGGAAGCTGCGCAGTCGATTATTTCGCGATTGTCCCCCGGCTGCTTGGCTCCGAGGAAAAGATCAACGCGGACAGAATGGAAATCCACGCAGGCGGCGTCACGGCAAATAATCTGACGCAGGTGGCCCGTCTCGGCACGAGCACCGGGTGGCTGGGCCTGATCGGAGACGACGAGAACGGCCGCATCATCCAGGCAGCTTTCGCTCGCGACGGCATCGATCTCTCCGGCGTTGACGTCGTGCGGGGCGAGCGCTCCTCGGTGACTTGGATTCCCGTCGATGCCGAGGGTAAGCGTTGCATATACATGTTTCCGAACGTGACCGGCAAGATAACCCCCTTCCAGGTCAACAATCGTTTCGCCGCTCACATCCGAGGAGCGAAACACTTTCACACCGAAGCCTCGCAGCTCCCCCTGGTGCCCGTCAAGGAAGCCATGCGCGTGGCGAAGCAGGCGAACGTGCGCATATTGTTCGACCTCGACGTGGCGCCCAGTTTTTTCGCGCAAATGAATCTTGGCACCCAGGAGGCTCTGTGCGGGGCGCTCAGGCTCGTCGACGTCCTGAAACCTTGCAAGAGCGCCGCGCGGGAACTGACCGGCGAGGTCAATTACGGCAAGATTGCTGACAAGCTTCTCGGTCTCGGCCCCGGGCTCGTGGCTCTGACGGAGGGCGAGGAAGGCTGCCTGATCGCCAGCCGCGAAAAAAGGGTGCAGGTTCCCGGCTTCAGGGTAAACGTGGTGGACACGACCGGCGCGGGCGATGCGTTCATGGGCGGGCTCTCCTACGGCCTGCTGCAGGAGTGGGATTACGAGCGCGTCGGACTGTTCGCGAATGCCTGTGCGGCGCTATGCTGCACGAAAGTCGGGGCGCGGGCCATGTCGAAGCGGGATGAAGTGGTCGCATTTATCAAATCACAGGATCCCGCCGCTGCGCAGGCGTTCTGAGGCCGGCGCCATGCTCGATCCAGGCGAGGCGAGTGATGTTCGGACCGCAAAGCTTCAGCGTGGCGTTGCTCATGATGGTGGTAGCGGCAATCTGCTGGGGTTCCTGGGCTAACACGTTCCGGAGCGTGAAGGAATATCGCCTCGAACTTTTTGGCTGGGATTACGCCATCGGGATGTTCCTCGCGTCGCTGGTCTACGCGTACACGATGGGCGGCGGCGGGCGAGACCACCCGAGCTTTCTGTTCCAGGTGCGCGCCGCGGACGCATCAAATATCGACTGGGCCATACTGGCTGGCGTGATCTTCAACCTCGCGAACCTGCTGCTCGTCGCAGGAATCGGCATGGCAGGACTCGCGACCGCGTTCCCGGTTGCGCTCGGGATCGCCATGGTTGTGGGCGTTCTCATCGGCTACGTGCTCGAGCCGAAGGGAAACCCAGGGGCGCTATCGGCGGGCGTGCTCTCCGCTCTAGTGGCCGTAATTTTGGACGGCAAGGCCTACGGGCAGATGGGGGCGGGAGCGGCGGTCTCGCGCAAGAGCATCGTCACCTGCTGTGTTTCAGGCGGGTTGATGGGCCTGTGCGCTCCGCTTTCGACGCGCTCACTCACGCACGGCAACGCGCTCGACCCCTATGGCCTCACGGTTTTCTTCACCTTGGGAGCGCTACTCTCCTGCTTTATCTGGAATGTGTATTTCATGAGGAAGCCGCTTGTGGGGGCGCCGGTCGGCTTCGGCGGATTCTTCGAAGGGCCGGTGAGCGGACATTTGCTGGGCCTGCTTGGCGGAGCGATTTGGGCGACAGGGATGGTTTTCACTCTGGTGGCCGCAAGCTTCGCTGGGATGGCCATTTCCTATGCGATCGGACAGACTGCGCCGATGGTAGCGGCACTCTGGGGCATCTTCGCCTGGAAGGAATTCTTAGGCGCCAATCGGCGAGCGACAACCTATCTTGCCCTGATGTTCATCTTCTATGTCGTGTCGATCCTGCTCTTCGCTCGCGCCAATACGTCGGTACCTCTGCTGGCCCTTCGAACCGAATGAACCGGCTCGCCCGACTGGCG
Source organism: Verrucomicrobiia bacterium (assembly GCA_035566475.1). Taxonomy (GTDB): domain Bacteria; phylum Acidobacteriota; class Terriglobia; order Acidiferrales; family UBA7541; genus Palsa-295. Next base: position 7,581 of record DATMRE010000190.1, read on the forward strand.
GCACCGCTCACCGTGATGGCGTGCGCCCTCGCCGGTGCGGGACGGCAACGAGGGCATCCTCCTCGGCCCGAGCCCGTCGTCGAACCAGAGCCGTCGCTCGGGCCCGCTCCCCACGAAGGAGCCATCCGCGACAATAACCTCGGGCTGGTCCTGATGAATCGGAGGCAATTCGAGGAGGCGCTCGGGAAATTTCAAAGGGTCTGCATCCTCGATCCCGAGTCCGACGCCGGATGCCTGAACATGGGCATCGCCCTGTTGAACATGCGGCAGTACGACCAGGCCAGCACGATTCTCACCAAGTCCGCCGAGCGCGATCCTGCAAACGCGCGCGCCTGGTTCAATCTGGGGCTCCTCGAGAGGGCCCGGGGACGCCCTCAAGCAGCCATCGAAGATCTCAAGAAAGTCGCGGCGATCGATCCCCAGGACGCCGACACCCAGTATCTCGCCGGCTTGATCTATTCAGAAGACCATCGGGACGATCAGGCGATTGCGGCGTTCGAAACTGCCGTGAACCTTGACCCGGTGTTCCCCTCGGCGTTGCTCGGCTTGGCACAGGCCGAGCAACGCACCGGCGACACGACGGGCGCACTCGAGCACCTCGACCGCTTTCGACGGTTGACTGCGAACAACCTCGGCGAGCCCAAAGGATCTTCCTATGGCGAGCAGGGAAAATATTCGCTCGCCGAGGAGCTCTTTGAACCTGAGCCGGCTCCCGCTGCGATCCGCGTTCAGTTCGTCGATGTCACCTCCGGGTCGGGACTCCCTTTTGAGCGGGACGCAACGGCTCGCGCCAGGGACCGCCTGAACGGCGGTCATCGAGTCCGAAGCGAGCGCCCCGGCGAGAGCGCTCAAAAAGCCCGTTCCGGTCCATCACCGAACCTCGCCATGCCATCACTTGCAAATGTTCTCGGTACGGGCGCCTGTATTCTCGACTATGACGGCGACGGCAGGCCTGACATTTTTCTAGTGAACTCCGATGGACGCGGGCATGCCGCTCTGTATCGAAACTCCGGCGGAGGGAGATTCGTCGAGGCGACCAGACGGGCGAACCTCGACTTTCATGGCGAGGGAACCGGATGCGCCGTCGGCGACTATGACAACGACGGCCGCCCGGATCTGGCCCTGAGCTCGGCTGGTCGCGTCGTGCTTTATCACAACGAAGACAATCGGGCATTCAAAGATGTGACCGATGCCGCAGGGATTCACACCGATGGACTCTCGCTCGGTCTGACGTTCATCGGCCACCAGCACGATCGTAATCTCGATCTATACGTCACCCGGTTCAACAACTTTCCCTCCGACCATCCAGCACAGCCGTTCACATTCCCCTACGACGAGGCGCCACCTGGAAATGTTCTCTGGCGCAACGACGGGCAGGGCTCCTTCACGGATGGGACGAACGAGACCGCGCTCCGAGGCAATACCTCCTCGGTCGGCGCGATCGGAGTCGATCTGAACAACGATCGGGCGGTAGACTTGGTCTTGACCGGATGGGAGAAACCCCCGTCGGTGTTTCTGAACCAGCGCGACGGCACCTTTCGCCCCATTACTCCCTGGGCAACCGGAATGCCGAGACATCCGGCAGGGGTGACAGCGCTCGATTTTGACAAAGACGGCTGGATGGACCTGGCCTTCACACACTGGGCGCCGCCGGGCTTGAGCCTGTGGCGGAATGTCCGAGGAAAATCGTTTGAGCCCGTGGAGTTGCCCGGGCCAGAATGGATGCGCGGATGGGGCCTGGCCGCACTGGATTATGACAACGACGGGTGGGTTGACCTGGCTGCCGTCGGCGAGAATTTCTCGGGCGAGGGCCGCATCGTCCTGTTGCGCAACGAGGGTGACAGAGGCTTCCGAGACGTCACGCACGAGACCGGCCTCGACAAGATCAAGCTCGCGAGCCCGCGCGGCTTGATCGCGTTTGATTACGACGGCGACGGCTCGACCGATCTACTGATCACCCAGAACAATCGGCCGCCGGTGCTGCTGAAAAATATCGGCGCAAGCAAGAATAACTGGCTCGGGCTCCGATTGCAGGGAGAACGTGACAACCGCGTCGGCGTCGGCACCAAGATCGAGCTCCTGGCCGGGGCACAGCGGCAGAAATGGGAACTTCCTGGCGCTTCCGGGTATTTAGGGCAGGGGCCGGAGGAAATTCTTGCCGGGCTTGGGAACAAGCGTCTGGCCGACGTCGTGAGGCTCCTCTGGCCGACCGGGGTATTGCAGGACGAAGTCCAAATCTCCGGCCGAAGGCGTGACGTGATCCAGGAGGCGGCCGAGCCCCGAGCCGCGCCCTGAGCGAGACTGCCCCGGGGCCAGGCGGTTACCCGAAGTGCCGTTCCCCTAGTTGCTTGCAGCTCAGGAGCGTGCTAGCTTCGCCCTGCTGGGGAGTCGGTAGTTCTTCATCTGATCATGTCCTTATCGAGATCCGCTAACACTTACGAAGGCACCCGGCGTGAGAGTCGAGAACGGGCAGCCGCGAACGATCTCATTTTCTGGCGCGTCGAGGGCAGCCTGCTGAATTTGACGGCTGTGAGGCCCGTCGGCTTCTTCAGCTGGAACGCGCAGAGTTTTCTCGAGCGTTGGACGCGCCGGGGATTGATGGGTGTGCTCGCCGTCGCTCGGCCATTCCTCTACGCGACGCACCGTGTCTTCGCGACCCGCCTGCTGCACACCGTATTGCGAGGCGAGAGCCGGGACCGGCTCGACCTCCTCGGGGAGGAATTCTTTCACTATTTCCTGAAGCCCCGGCTCAAGCCCCGCGGCGTCGAAAAATTGAAGGAAGTCCTGGCCGCCGGCGGTGATGTCGTTCTCGTCAGCCAGGGTCTTGACCACATCATGCGCCCCCTCGCGAATTATTTGGGTGTCGAGCGGGTTCTCTCGAACCGGCTCGATTTTCGCGGCGGCCTCGCCACCGGCCGGCTGCTCGATCCGGTGATCCGCCCGCGCGGCGCCTTCGCGAGACTTCTGGCCGATCAGCCTGACGGCAGAATTCCACGCGAGCGGTTGTTGCGGAGCCTGGGTTTCGCGAAACACCCCGAGGTCCTCGGCGATGCCATCCGGCCGGCCGAGCGGCGTGCCCAGAAAATCGCGCTGCCCATCGTTCATCTTGGTTCCCCAGACGAGCTCCCGCGGGCGCCCGTGCGGGAGTCCCTGCGCAGCAAGCATCTCCTTCTGATCGGCGCGACCGGATTCATCGGCAAGGTCTGGCTTGCGAACCTGCTGACCGAACTGCCTGAAACCGGCCAGATTGATCTGCTCGTCCGCAGCAATCGCACGGCGACCGCGCTCGAACGTTTTCAGCGAGTCATCGAGGAATCGCCGGTTTTCGAGCGGCTCGCTGCCCGGCACGGTGACCGTTTCGCGGAGTTCCTGCGAAAGCGGGTTCGGGTGCTGACGGGCGACGTCAGCAAGCCCGGGCTAGGACTGGCGGCTGACGTACGCCACGAGCTCCGACAGTCGCTCGACTTGATCGTCAACAGCTCGGGATTGACCGACTTCAACCCCGACTTGAGGGATGCGCTAGAGACGAACGTTCGGGCAACAGCGAATGTGCTCGAATTCCTCGCCGAGTGCGAGCATGCCGCACTGCTGCACCTGTCCACATGCTACGTCATCGGCCAGCGCGATGGCCGCATCCTCGAAGAGCTCCCGAAGAATTACACGCCTCGCGGCGTCCCGGATTTTGATGCCGAGAAGGAATGGGAATCACTCGAGCGCATGGTTCGCGAGACCGAGGCGCGTGCGGATTCCCCGGCCGTTGTAGAAGAGATCCGCCGCATGGCGCTGGAGAACGAACACGCGGCCAAGGACTTGCGCGGCACGGCGCTCGAAAATCAGATCCGCAAGAATCGCTTCCGGTGGCTTCGCCAGACTCTGACCGAAGCGGGCATACGCCGTGCGAATGAACTTGGCTGGCCCAACACCTACACCTTCACAAAGAGCCTTTCCGAATCGCTCATCCGGAATTTTCTCGACAAATCATCCGATGCCGCGATTGCCGTGGTGCGGCCGTCGATCGTCGAGTCATCGATCGGGGAACCTTTCGTCGGCTGGAACGAGGGAATCAATACCTCGGCGTCGCTTTCCTATTTGCTCGGCACGTTTTTCCGCCAGCTCCCGACCAACGAGAGCAAATGCCTCGACTTGATTCCCGTGGATCTGGTCTCCCGCGGCCTGACGCTGATCGCGGCTGCGCTCGTCGACAGACGCCACGCCCGCGTCTACCAACTAGCCACCTCGGTGACAAATCCATGCGACATGCGGCGCTCGATCGAATTGACGGGCCTCGGTCACCGGAAGTTCTATCGTGCGCAGAACGGCTTTCATCACCGGCTGCGCTTGAAGTTCGACGCCATCCCGGTGTCGAAGACCCGCTACGACACTCTTTCGGCCCCCACGCAAAAACTCATCGTTCGGGCCATCAACCGCAGCGTAGGGCCTCTGCCGTTCGTACGCCCGCCGCTCGCCCGCCGCGAGCGCGAGCTTGGGAAAGTGGTCAAGCTGATCTCGTTGTTCGAGCCATTCATTCTGCACAACGACCATGTCTTCGAGGCCGCCAACGTCGAGCGGTTGAACGCCGCCCTTCCGCCCGAGGAGCGCGCCGAGTTCGGCTACGATGCCCGCTCAATCGATTGGTGGGACTACTGGATCAATGTGCACATTCCGGCGTTGCGGAAGTGGTGCTATCCTCTGATCGAGGGTCGTCAACCGGAGGCGCGGCCCCCACGCAGGGTGCCGCTCGGAACGCGCACCGAGGCAACTGCCGGAGGGGCGGTGCGAAACACCCCGGACGCGACTCCCTGACATCACACACCGTGGCTATTCTCCTGACCGGTGGCACCGGTTATATCGGTGCACACATTCTATCGAACCTGCTGTCGGGTCATGCGGATCCGCTGAACGTGCTCGTCCGTGCGGGCGACCGGCAGGAAGCGCGCGCCCGTCTGTGGCGGGCGCTGCAGCTCCATATGGAGTTCGCGCAGTTTGAATCCTTCCTGAATTCCCGCATTCACATTTTTCGCGGAGACCTGACGGACTCGCGTTTCGGCCTAGGCGAGGACGAGTATCTCGAGCTTGTTCGCACGACTGATTCCGTGATTCATTCGGCCGCCTCACTCAACCGAAAATCGGAGAAGAGCTGTTTGAACGTCAATTTGCGCGGGACGCTCGAGGTCATTCAGCTGGCCATGAGGGCCCGCGACGATCACGGCCTGCGGCGCTTCAGCCACCTCAGCACGGTAGCCGTCGCCGGGCACCGGGCGAACGAAATCGTCGAGGAAGATCATGCGATTGATTGGAATCGGTCGGATTACGATCCCTATGCGCGAACCAAAAAATTCTGCGAGCACATGGTTCGGCAACTGCTTCCCGATGTCCCGCGCACGATCTTTCGTCCGAGCATCGTGTTGGGCGACAGCCGCCGCCCAGAGACGAATCAATTCGAAATGGTGCGCGCCTTTGTGTTCCTCGCCGGGCTTCCCGCGCTTCCCTTTCGTCCAACCGACCGCATCGATATCGTTCCGGTCGACTTTGTCGCCGACTCCGTTGCGACATTGCATCAGAAGGAATCTCCCGCGCACGAGATCTACCATCTTTCTTCCGGCCAGCACTCGGAAACCTTCTCCGAGCTGACCGATGCGCTCTCGAAGGCTCAAGGAAAGCATGGGCCCCTCTATGTGCCGAGCCTGGAAGGCCCTTCGTCGAAGGTGATCAACGCACTGGCGGGCCGCGCGGGGCCAGTCGGCGGCGTTCTGACGCTCCTGAAGGTCTTCCTGCCGTATCTCGTGTGGAACACGGTTTTCGACAACACGCGCGTGATCGCCGAGATGGGCCGACGTCCCGCGCCATTTTCGCAGTATTGCTACGGCTTGTTGCAATTCAGCCGCGAGAATCGCTTCAGGTACAACTACCGCGACTGGCCGGCCGATCAGCGATCGGACCGAACATCGGAGCCGGCCGGCGCGGCGCAGGATTCCCGAAGATGATGGATTTCGTCCTCGAGGCCTGGGTGAGCGGCCTCATCGAGCTGAATAAATTCGAATGGATGCTCGGTCGAGGCCATCGGTGGAAGCCCGGAGAAAAACTCAAGCTGCTGTTGGCCGGCTACAACGGAACGCGCAACACCGGTTCGGATGTTCGTGTCGAGGAGATACTGCGGCAGGTACGGCGAATCCTGGGTCCGGAAAACCTCGAATTGAGCGTCATGACGCAGGATTTCGATCTTACCCGCGGATATTTCGGCGACGCGCGGCAGGTCCATCTCCCCGACCTGTTCCCGCCATTTCTGCACTCGGCCGTCAGAACCAATGACGGCGTTGTCGCTTGCGAGGGCTCGATGTTCAAGAGCAAATTCGCGAACGCGCTCACCACGATGATCATTGGCGCGCTCGGAATCGCCACGGCGCAAAATAAACTGAGCATCGGCTATGGCGCAGAAGCGGGAGACATGGACCCCGTTCTGCGGAAGATGTGCGCTCGCTATTGCCGCGATTCGCTCGTGATCACGCGCAACGTGGAATCGCAGGATGTCCTTGGGAAGCTCGGCGTGCCAACCGAACTCGGCACCGACACGGCGTGGACCTTCGAGCCGCTCGGCCCCGAACACGGCCGCAAAGCGCTGCGCGATTCCGGTTGGGACGGCACGGCGCCGGTCCTTGCCGTGTGCCCGATCAATCCCTTCTGGTGGCCAGTCAAGCCGTCGCTCGGCAAATGGCTGGCCCACTCCGCCTCAGGAGCTTACCAGCAGAGCCACTACCGGACGATGTATTTCCATCGGTCGGGTTCGCGCGTCACTCGAGCGTATGAACGATATCTTTCCGCCGTTGCGAGCGGGGTCGACCAATACCGGAGAGCGCGGGCGGTCTTCCCGGTTCTGGTCGCCATGGAGATGCTCGATCTGGACGCCTGCCGGCGGGTCGCTGAAAAGCTCGGAGGAGTGCCCATCTTCGGCTCCGACCGCATGAATATGTACGAGCTTGTGAGCGTCCTCCGCGCCTCGGACCGGATCGTCTCCTCGCGCTATCATGCCATCGTCACCTCCATGCCGGCCGGAACGCCTTCGGCGGGCGTGACCATGGATGAACGCATCCGCAACCTAATGCGCGATCGAGGACACGAGCACCTGCTAATGCGCGTTGATGAACCTGAGCTCGGCGACAGAGTTGCCGCGTCCCTGCACACCCTCGATCGCCAGGCGGAGGAAATCCGCGAAGCCATGGGCCGCACCGTCGCGCGAAATATTCAGCTGATGGCCCGCATGG
>DATMRE010000191.1:0-13479 GCA_035566475.1 Verrucomicrobiia bacterium
CGGCGTCGACAAGCTTTTCAATCATTCGCCGCTCGCGGGCGTTGAGGCCTCCTGAATCAAACGGCATCCTCACGGGGCGGAATTTCGCGACGCGTTGTGCGAGATCGGGAGCGACCATGAGCTGCGATCGGGCGGCGACACTGGCACTTGCCCGAGGTGCCTTGAAGGACTGTGATTCAGCTGAGGTCCCTGATCCGATGATAACGGACAGAGCTACGAACATCGGCATGCGGAAACAGTTCGGGAGGAGGGCACGGTCGGGTTCGGGGGCCGAAGCAGGCTCGCGCCACAGCCGCGATTGGCGCCGGGCCGGGTAGCTCCCGGGACTCAATCGAGTGCGATCGGTTCTAATTTGCACTCCGGCGCCGAGCACAATCGCTGATCGCAGGAGGTGGGTAAAGGCGGCCGAGAACGAAGCTGTAAACGACCGGGGCTTATGCGCTTCGCCGCATCTGCCTGTGTCGCGAGCCTCACGGCTCGCCAATTTGGATCTTCGATTTTCCAATCTCGACCTCTCTCGCTAAGCTCGCACGAGGGCGGGGGGATTGCAAACCGTAATTGATGGCGGCTCGCCCGGGACGGGCCCGGGCCCATCGCGGCCAAGCGGAACAGGCAGGGGCTGCGAACTCGGCTGAGAGTCTCAGAGCCCATCGCTCCCGCACGTGGCGAACAAATGGGCTCGACCGCTACTTCACAGGGACAGCCGAGCGCGTGAGTCGTTCGGCCAGTGCTAGGTGTTCCTCGTGCAAAGCCTCGGGAAGGTGTTCGCCGAATTTAGCGAAGAATTGGCCGATGGCTTGTGCTTCTTCAACCCAGTCGTTTCTCTCGACGCGCAGTAGATCGTCGAGCTGGTCCGGTGAAATCGAGAGGCCATCGAGGAGCAGCGATTCCGGCGCGGGCACGTTGCCGATGGGTGTTTCCGTCGAGCCGGCGCGGTCTTCGATGCGGTCGAGAATCCACTTCAGAACGCGCGTGTTCTCACCGTAGCCGGGCCACAGGAATTTTCCGTTCGCGTCGCGGCGGAACCAGTTCACGTGAAAAACCTTGGGCGGATGTTTCAGCTTCGCGCCCATCGTGATCCAGTGAGAGAAATAATCACCCATGTTGTAACCGCAGAAGGGAAGCATGGCCATGGGATCGCGGCGCGTGAGGCCCACGGCCCCGGTCGCTGCCGCAGTGGTCTCCGAAGCCATTCCTGCCCCTACGAAAACGCCGTGCTGCCAGCTGAACGCCTCGTAGACAAGCGGCGCCACTCGTGCGCGCCGTCCGCCGAAAATAAATGCGGAGATAGGCACGCCTTCGGGATCCTCCCAGCTGGGGGAAATCGAGGGCGACTGAGAAGCGGCCACGGTGTAGCGCGAATTCGGATGCGCCGCCGGGCCCATGGGGGATGACCACGGCTCGCCTTTCCAATTGATGAGCCCGGCAGGTGGCGCGACGCCGAGCCCCTCCCACCAGGGTTCGCCAGCCGGAGTGAGGGCCACGTTGGTGAAAACGGTGTTGTGGTCGATTGTGGCCATGACGTTCGGATTCGTCTGCGCGCTGGTTCCCGGCGCGACGCCGAAAAAGCCCGCCTCGGGATTGATGGCGCGCAGGGTGCCGTCGGAGGCGATGTGCATCCAGGCGATGTCGTCGCCAACAGTCCACACGCGATAGCCCTGGTCTTCGAGCGTCGAGACCATCATCGCGAGGTTTGTCTTGCCGCAAGCGCTCGGGAAAGCCGCCGCCATGTAGGTCACCCGCCCCGAGGGATCCTCAAGGCCGAGGATCAGCATGTGCTCCGCCATCCAGCCTTGGTCGCGCGCCATGCAGCTAGCGATCCGCAGCGCGAAACATTTCTTCCCGAGCAGGGCGTTCCCGCCGTATCCCGAGCCCACGCTCCAAATCAGTCGCTCTTCGGGAAAGTGGAGAATGAAGCGGCGGTCGGGGTTCAGATCGCCGAGGGAGTGGAGCCCGGGAACAAAATCGCCGGAATTTCCGAGTCGGTCGAGCGCGGGCTTGCCCATGCGCGACATGATGCGCATGTTGGCGACAACATAAGCGCTGTCGGTAAGTTCGACGCCCACCCGGCGAAAGGGAGAGTCGATCGGTCCCAGAATATAGGGCACCACATACATCGTGCGGCCCTTCATCGATCCCGCGAAAAGCGGGCGAAGTTTTTCTTTTCCTTCTTCGGGAGTCATCCAGTTGTTTGTGGGTCCGGCGTCAACCTTCTCGGGCGTGCAGATGAACGTGAGGTCCTCGGTGCGGGCTACGTCATTCGGGTGGCTTCTGTGGAGATAACAATGAGGATGGGATTTCCGATTGAGCTCGATGAACGTGCCCTCGCGGAGCATGTCCTCCGTCAACCGATCGCTCTCCGCCTCCGACCCATCGCACCAGACGATGTTTGAAGGCTTCGTCAAACGCGCCGACTCTTCTACCCAGCACTCCAGTGGCGTCGACACCGCACCTCCTAGGATCTTTTCCCGCGGGGGGAACGCTACACGGCCCGAGGGCCTGCAACGCGTCGGTATGGGCTAGCAGGAAGCTATGGCAAGTGAAAATTCTAGGTCACCGCGCGGGGAATTACAAGCGCCTCGCCGCATGGCGGCAAGGCCCGCAAGGCGCGTCGCGAGATGCAGAATGGTATAATTCGGCCAAAATGTATGCCCGGAAACTGCGGACGGAAATCGTAATTGGAGCAGAGCGCCGGGCCGCTCCGCTCGATTGGCTCGACAGCTTCTGCATGCGGAACTTCACGGGCGCGGCTGAATTCGACGACACGTTGCCGATCGGGGAAGGGCGGATCGAAGCCGGTTTGGGCGTGGACCTCGAGCGGCTGGCGGCGGCCATGAGCGAATGGTTCACCCAGCGTGGCAAAGGCGACGGGCGGCCTGTAAGAGTCGAGATCCACGAGACGATTTGAACCCTTCGAGCGGTCTGCTCCGCTCCACCGCCGGCGGCGCTTTCGCCGCATTCTTCGCTGGCGGATTTGTCAACTGTCTTGAGCCGTGCCCTCGCGGGTTCCTGACGAAAGATTTCCTCTCTCTGTGCCTGAAATGGGGCCTAGCAGGGCGGTCCGTTCGGCGCGCCGCGATCGGAGGAGTTCGTTCTGAACTGTCTCGGTTTATTGCGGGACCGGCTCCGGACGGAGCAACTAGAGTTTGGAGGCGTGAGAGTCCTCCTGCGCTCGACTAAGTGTGCCTGGGCGGCCTTCCATCGCGGCTTGAATCTTCGGCATGGCTGCACGCGCCGCGGATTCCCCGGCGAAAACCAGTTCGGGCGTTTTCACGAACTCATCCCAAAGGATGTGATGGACATCGGGTTCGATGAGCACGTCCGTGGCAGCGCGCCAGGGCTGGAGCGCGGACGTTTGAATGATCGAAAACGAGCGGCTGATCACTTCGATCGTGTTGCGAGGCTTTGCCTGGATCAGTCCCGGCTCGAGATGCACGGAGATGACGAGTTCGGCGCCCATCTTTTGCACCGCCTGTGCGGGGACCGCCTCGGTGAGAAACCCATCAACGAGAATCCGGCCGCGATGTTCGACCGGCAGGAAAAGCCCCGGATAGGCGCACGAGGCGCGAAGCGCCGGACCGATTTCGCCCTCGGTGAAGTGTACCGATTCCCCGGAAATCACGTCGGTTGCGACGATACCGAGGGGAATCTTCATCTCGCTGAAAAACCGCGCGGGCGTTAACCTGCGGAGGAGCTCTTCGAGGCGTTCGTTCGATGCCATGCCCATTCGAGAGAGCGTCCAGCGGCCGAAATCGCTGAATCGGGTTGTGATGCCTTGGCGCGTCATTTCATCAAGGGAGGTACCGCTCGCGTACGCCGCGGCGATCAGCGCGCCGACACTTGTGCCGGCGATGAAGTCGACCGGGATCTGATGTTGTTCGAGGACGCGGAGGACGCCAATGTGGGCGATGCCACGGGCGAAACCGCCTCCGAGGGCGAGGCCAACCCTCGGGCGTCCGCTTTCGCCGGCGTAGGCAAACGATCGAAGTCCCTGGATGGCCCTGGTGAGCCAATTGGATGCCGTAGGCATCTGTGTGCCTCTAAGACTGACTAAGACTAATTAGAACACTGTAGCAAACTTCGCCACTTCACGGCGTTTCCGGTTGACCACAGGTACTGCTTTTGCCAGGATGTCCGGTGCTGAAAAGCAAGTAGATGAGTCGATCAATCAATCGAGTGGCTGTCCTCGGAGCCGGAACGATGGGAGCGCGAATCGCGGCGCATCTGGCGAATGCGGGGATCCCCTGCTATCTGCTGGACGTGGCTCCGGCCGAACTGAATGCGGAGGAGAAGCGCAGGGGGTTCACGCTCGAGGATCCGAGGGTTCGCAACCGGATCGTCCTGGCCGGGCTCGAGGCGGCGAAGAAGGCGCGTCCCGCGGCGTTTTTCACACCGGGGACGGCTCGGCTGATTACGGCTGGAAATTTCGAGGACCATCTCGGATGGTGCGGAGAGGCCGACTGGATCGTTGAAGGCGTCGTCGAGAATCTCGAAATCAAGCGGAAGCTGCTCGAGCGGCTGGAGGCGGTGCGAAAACCGGGGACGATGGTTACCTCCAACACATCCGGGCTGCCGATCCGGCTGATCGCCGAGGGGCGGTCCGAGGATTTTCAGCAGCACTGGGCGGGCACCCACTTCTTCAATCCTCCGCGCTACATGAAATTGGTCGAGCTGATCCCGGGTCCGAGGACACGAGTGGAGGTGCTCGACTCGCTCGAGCAGATCTGCGATTTGCGGCTCGGCAAGGGCGTCGTTCGGGCCAAGGACACGCCAAACTTCATCGCCAACCGCATCGGAACGTTCTCGATTCTGACGGCACTCGGGCAGATGCAGGCGCTCGAGATGACGATCGAGGAAGTCGACGCCTGCACGGGGCCCGCCATCGGCTGGCCGAAGTCGGCGACATTCCGCACGGCCGACATTGTCGGCCTCGACGTGCTGGCCCACGTAATTCGCAACATCTATGAGAATGCTCCGGACGACGAATCGCGCGAAACCTACCGCATCCCGCCTCTGGTCGAGGAGATGATCAAGCGCGGCTGGCTCGGAGAGAAAACGGGGAGTGGCTTCTACCGGCGCGCGAAGAAAAACGGCGATGCGGAAATCCTGGTGCTCGACTGGCAGAAGATGGAGTACCGCCCGCGGCTGAAGGCGAAATTCGGCTCGATTGAAGCGGGTAAAGGCATCGAGGACACGCGCGAACGCCTGCGCGGCCTCCTGGGCCCTGGGCTCGAAGGCCAAGGCGGCGACAAAGCAAATCGCTTTCTCTCGGTTTGCCTCTCCGAGACGTGCCTCTATGCCGCGCGGCGTATCCCGGAAATTGCGAGCTCCGTTGTGGACGTGGATCGCGCCATGCGCTGGGGATTCGCCTGGGAGCTCGGGCCGTTTGAGATATGGGGCGCGGCGGGTGTCGAGCGCATGGCCCAGGCACTCGAGCGCGCGGGAAAGAGAATCCCGCCGCTCGTTACCAAGGTGCTTGCGTCTCCCGAGAAGTCATTCTACGAAACCGAGAGGGGCGTCAATCGCTATTTCGATCTTGCCTCGGCCGCGTTCGAGCCAGTGGAAGCGCCCGCTGGGATCATCATTCTGAAATCGCTCAAAGATCGCACGCCGGTTGTCGCGGGGAATGCCGGCGCGAGCCTGATCGATTTGGGCGATGGCGTCGTTTGCTGCGAATTCCATTCGAAGATGAACGCGATCGGCGGCGACATTGTGGCCATGATTCACGCCGGGATCGCGCGCCTGGGAAGCGAGTTCGAAGCGATGGTGATCGCGAACCAGGCCACGAATTTTTCCGTGGGCGCAAACCTGATGCTGCTGCTCGTCACCGCGCAGCAAGGCGAGTGGGAGGAGATTCATCTTGCCGTTCGGCAGTTCCAGCGCGTCAACAGGGCGATCAAATACGCGCCCGGACCAGTGGTTGCGGCGCCGCAGGGGATGGCGCTCGGAGGCGGCTGCGAGATCAGCCTGCACGCGGCACGGATCCATGCCGCCGCCGAGGCCTACCTGGGACTGGTCGAGGCGGGTGTCGGATTGATTCCGGCCGGCGGCGGGACCACGGAAATGCTCATCCGCGCGAACGAGCGCGCTGCGGGCGGCGAGGATATGGATCTGTTCCATGCGCTCAAGACCGTGTTTGAAAACGTTGCGATGGCGAAGGTCTCAGCGAGCGCCGAGGAAGCGCGCTCGCTCGGCTATCTGCGTCCGGCCGATCTGATGGCCATGAATCGCGAGCGCCTGGTCGCCGACGCGAAGCAAACTGCTCTCGCGATGGTACGCGCAGGCTATCATCCGCCGGCTCCGGCGGAAATCCGCGTTCTCGGCGAAGAATTTCTCGCGGCGGCGAAACTCGCGATTCACATGCAGCTGCGGGGCGAGTACGCATCGGAATTTGACGCAGTGGTGGCCCGCAAGCTCGCTTATATTCTCGCCGGCGGCCCGGTCAGCGCGCCGCAAATGGTACCCGAACAGTACCTTCTCGACCTGGAGCGCGAAGCGTTCGTCAGCCTCTCGGGCGAACGCAAGACCCAGGAACGCATAGCGCACACATTAAAGACCGGTAAGCCCCTCCGCAATTGATCGAGGTTGCCAGGCCGCTTCGGCCCGTCGAGAGGCCGGATGAATCGAGTCGGGACCTGGTCCGCTCGATCCAGGCAAGAGGAAACTGAACCTCTGATAGCGCTGGGCAACCGTCAGAGGGCAACTCTTTCCTCCGCACAGCGTTCTTATATCCGGGAACTTGCCTCGGACACGGGCGGGGCCGGGACTGCTCGATCGATCGTTCGGTGGAACTTTAGGCCCGGAACCGTGCAATACAATTCTTGACCCTATCGAGAGGGACCTGATGGAGCTGAGTCCGAACCTGAGCGTCAATCGGAATCAAGCCAGCAATTTGTTTATAGTAGTGGCCGTGGGGTTCCTTTGCGCGGTTCCGGTCGAGGCGCAACAGGCGCCGCCGGCCGCTCCAGGATCGATTCCAGCTGAGACGACGGTACTGATTCCGGCCTACGATTCCCGGAACGAGATCGAGTTGCAGGGTACGATTCGGAGAATTGAAACGGCGGGCGAGGACGGACCGATCGGTACGCACATTTTGATTGAGACGGCAACCGGCATCGCGGACGCGCATCTCGGGAACGGCCGCGCGGCCAGCCCCACGTATCTGGGTCTTTCGACCGGCGAATCGGTCGCCGTGATCGGGATGATCGAGAGCGCCGGTGGGAGGGACATCCTCCTCACCCGGATACTGCGGACATCGAAGCACGTATTCATCTTGAGAAGCCAGCATGGCATTCCACTCCGCGGCACCGCGCGGACCAGTTCGGCGCCTTCGGAGGCGCTCAAAGGAGGCCTCTGATGAGAGGCGGAACTGCCTTCTGGCGACTGCTGGCAGCCGCTCTCGCCTCTGTTGTGACTCTAACGTCTTGCGGTGGTGGGGGCGGCGGAGGTGCGACGCCGCCGACGAACGGAAACACGGTGCTTGCCGTGACGGTCTACCCCGGGTCCGCAAGCGTTCCTATCAACGGGACCGTTCAGTTCACTGCATTCCTTCCGAGCGCGCCAACCACAACCTTCACCTGGGCGGTGAGCGGCGGCGGCACGATCAATAGCAGCACCGGCGTATACAAGGCCCCAGCGTCGATTCCATCTCCCGCCACGGTTACGGTGACCGCCACACCGGCGGCCAATACGAGCTTGTCCGGGCGCGCCACGATCAATCTTACGGCGGCGCAAGGAGTGCTCGTGAGTCCGGCGGGGCTCGCAGTTCGAGCGGGGGCGATCGAGACATTCACCGCGACGGTGAACGGCGCGGCGGTCGCGCCCGGGTGGGAAGTGAATGGCGTCGCGGGTGGCGACTCGATTCACGGAACGATTGACGGGAGCGGGAATTATACTGCGCCGCTCACGCCGCCCCCGAATGGTTCGGCCGTCATCACCGCCGTCAGCGGCAGTAACTCGGGCACGGCCCTTGCAACCATCGTCTTCTCCGATAATTCTCTCGATGGCCTGTACGCTTTCTCCTACACCGGGGATGACGGATCGGGCTTCCTGGCGGTTGCCGGCAGCTTTGCGGCGCACGGAAGCACGGGGACCATTTCGAATGGCGTGGAGGACGGCGCCACTCTCGGCACCGGACCAACGACGCAGATTCAATTCAGCGGAACCTTCTCGGTGAATCCAGATGGCAGTGCCTCGGCCACGCTCAGCGGCGGAGCGATTTGGGACTTCACACTGACGGCGAACCAGCAAGGCGGTGTGGCCCAGCAGGCCCTGCTGGTGCGTTTCGACCGTACCGCCACCGGCAGCGGCACAATCAATGCGCAGAATCCCGCCTTCCTGACGACCGCGGCGTTCTCGGGCCCCTATGTGTTCGGCGTGGGGGGTACTGACCCGAATGGAAACCCGCTCGATATTGCCGGCAGATTTACGGCCGACGGGGTCGGTGTCATTCCGGCCAACTCGGGGGAAGAAGACATCAACCTTTCCGGGACGAACACGATGTCAGCTTCCGACAAATCCCTCCAGGGCACGTTCGGGCTCGATTCCGTGTTTGGGGCCAGCAACGGGCGCGGTACCGTCACGCTCCAGAGTACCGATTCTGCGGTGCTGGGCAACAGCAACGCTTCGTTTAAATACGCTTTCTACATCGTGGACGACACGCACCTGAAGGTCGTCGAGATTGACGGGAATGCATTTCTCGAGGGCGATTTTTACAGCGCGGCAAATGCTCCGGCGGCCGGCTCCTTCACCTCGGCAACGGCCCTGCCCAAAGGCAACTATGCGTTCACGATCGGCGGTTCGTCCGGTAACGGGGCGTACGCCGCGGGCGGCGTTTTTGTTTCGAGCGGCAGCACGATCACCGGCGGCGTGCTCGACGTCAACAGCGGCGGTGTGCAGATTCGGCTGAACTCTAGCCTCGCGGGCTCGTCGTACACTGTGGATGCGAATCTCGGGCGAATCCTGCTCGCGCTTTCCGTGACTGGCGGCGGTACGGCGAATTTTGCCGCCTACGGGGCGGCCTACAATACGCCGAACGGGCCGGTCGAGC
Source organism: Verrucomicrobiia bacterium (assembly GCA_035566475.1). GTDB lineage: Bacteria > Acidobacteriota > Terriglobia > Acidiferrales > UBA7541 > Palsa-295. The sequence continues at coordinate 9,050 of DATMRE010000191.1, forward strand.
TTTTTGAGATGGTTGAAGTCGATACGAACCAAGTGGCCATCGGCGTGGCATCCCCGCAAACGGCCCCGGGTCAACTGGCGGGCGATTATGCATTGAACCTCTCCGGCATTGCGAGCTTAAAGGCCGGCGGTGCTGTGGAGCAAGACGTGATTGGGCAGCTCGCAATCGCCGGAGGTAGTTCGGTCGGCGGAACGCTCAACATCAACAATTTCGCGCTCACGACCACCACGGCCAACGTTCCGCTCACGGCCGGGAGCACGATCACCAGCACTGACTCGAACGGGCGCGGCACGCTGACGATGAAAACAAACATCGGCTCACCGTTCGGCCTCGTTTACTACACGAGCGCCAACGGAGTGCTGCTGCTCGAAACAGACAGCACGCGCGTGGCGAACGGAGTCCTCAACAAGCAGTTCTGATGGCCTAACCGTTCGATCGGTTGGGGTTACCTTCCGAGCACCTGTCCGCACGTACTATTGCCCTTCCCCATGGGCCTCGCCGAGAATCGCCTCAGCAGTCAGAGCTTATTGAATTTGGAAAGGACGGCGCCCCAGCCGCTAGGAAACGATGACTCCAGTTGCAAAGGATACGCTCGGTGTCGCGGAGCTGGCGGCTGAATCTGCCATGGCCCAAGTCGTCACCGAGGCCAACCCGGCGTCCGATCACCTGAGCGCCGACGCTGTCTCTCTCGAAGTTCCGATCAAGGTGCACGGCTCGCGCGTGACCGAAGTCGTGCGCGGCATCACCCCGTACACCGAGCCATTCGAAGAAGAAACGACCACCATGATCGTTTTCCCCCGGGGTGGCGTACTCAGACTGTCGGTAGCCGTGAGCGCCGGACAAGTGCTGGTTCTCACCAACCTGAAATCGCGGCAGGACGCGATTTGCCGCATCGTGAAGGTGCGCACGAACTCGAACTTGGGCGGCTACGTCGAGATCGAGTTTACGCATCCACAGCCTGGGTATTGGGGTGTCTATTTCCCCTCCGACGGGCCCGAGCTCGCGAAGAAAGTCGTGCCTCCGGCGCCGTCTCTGCTGCAAGCCGCTCAGGCCAGGGAGAGGCCAGCCGCCGCTAGAGTGACGACGCCGAGCCAGCCGCCCGTTCCGGTTGCTTCTCCGAGCCATCCGGCGAGACAGTTCATCTCGATCGGCTCGCAGGAGGAGGTGCAGGAGGCAGCTTCGACGGCCGTCTTCAGACGAGCCGTTCCCCCTACCCCAACCGAGATCAAAACTTCCGCTACGGTAGCTTCGAAGACCGCTCCAGAAGTCGATGCTCCACCCTCGCTGCCCGCGCCCGACCCTTCGATCGCGGAATCGCGCGGCGATGCCGAGGCCCTGCCTGTTCAGTCGGCGGTTGCCGCGAAGGCGACGGGGGCCGATGAGGTATTGTTGCCTTCGCCCGCTGCCGAACCGCCTGAGAAGAATCTCCATAGCGCGATCGGAGACCTATCGACCGGCAGCCTACTCGGGGGTCAGCAAGGTTTCATCACCGAGGCCGCGGCTGAATCGCAGGCGAAGGCGAAAATAAAGCCGCGGGCGAGCTGGAAGCTGATTGGCGCGGTAGCTTTCCTCCTCACGGCCATTCTAGGAGGCGGTGTCTTCCTGCTCAGCTATCATTCTGTCAGTCCAGTGTCCCGCCCTCCGACCGAGCCGGTCGGAACGAATGCCGCCCAGAGCGCCGCCTCACCGCCGGCACAATCGATTTCGGATTCAAATCCGGCGGCCGAGCTGAAACCGGAAACGTCGAGACCGGCAAGTGCAGAGGGCGTGTCGGTTTCGAAGACCAGCACAGCATCCGGCCGCGAGCCGAGCGATGCGAGCCCGCCGGTAAGGAACTCGGTACCGAACGTCACCTCCGATTTGTTCGGGACCTTGCGCGCCCACCCGGTATCGTCGCGGCATGAAGATCCACTTTTTGTTGACTCCGCACCAGCTCCGGATGCCGGGGTGGTGGGATCGCTCGGTGCAGACAGCACCGCTCTCGGCATTGAGTCCTCCCCTATTGTGGCCCCGCCTCCGCAGCCCGAGTCCAACGCGAACCCCCGGGGGCCGCTCCGGATTGGTGGGCAACTCAAGCAGCCGCGGCTCGTTTCATCGACCCTGCCTGTCTATCCCTCCGTTGCACTGCGGACCCACACCGAGGGCGACGTCGTCGTCAAGACGGTGATCGACCAGAGCGGTAGAGTCACCGAAATGCAGGTCGTTTCTGGCCCTCCGATTCTGCGCCCGGCAGCACTCGATGCGCTGCGCCGCTGGAAATATGAACCATCAAAGTTGAATGGTCTGCCGGTGAGTGCGGAGCTCATGGTCACGATCCGATTCCGCTCCGCTAACAGCACACCTTCGAGGTAAGCTTGCTTCCTCTTGGCGCACAGCGCGTGGACATCTCGAAGAGATCCCCGCGCTGTTGCTTTTTTGCTCAGCCGGGCATCCAATAGTCTCTCAAGCAGCAGGGATCTCCGTTCTGGCAGAGGTGGACAATGAGGGACGCTGTGATCGTGAGTTCGGTGCGGACGGCGATCGGGAAGGCGACCAAGGGAACGTTGCGAGCGACGCGCCCGGACGATTTGGCGGCCATCGTGATTACCGAAGCAATTGCGCGCACCCCGGGCCTTGATCCGAGCGAAGTCGAAGACGTGATCATCGGTTGCGCCATGCCCGAGGCGGAACAGGGAATGAACGTCGCGCGAAATGCCTGGCTGCGCGCTGGTCTGCCGGTCGAGACCTCGGCGATGACCATCAACCGCTTCTGTTCATCCGGGCTTCAGTCGATCGCCATCGCCGCCGAGCGCATCCTGTCGGGCCAGGGCGATGTCGCCGTTGCCGGCGGCACCGAATCGATGAGCATGGTCCCGATGGGTGGCCACAAGGTTGCGCCGAATCCCTGGCTCGTCGACAACTACCCCGACTCCTATATCAACATGGGCCTGACGGCGGAGAACCTGGCGAAGAAGTATGGGATTTCGCGCGACGACGCGGATGAGTTTTCCTTCGCGAGCCATCAGAAGGCGCTCGCGGCAATTGCCGCCGGGAAATTTAAGGAGGAAGTCGTGCCCGTCGAGGTGAGCTACACGGTGCTGGAAGACGGCGCGAATCGAACCTCGCTGGGCGCGCGGCCAAAGAGCGTGAAGGTCAGGTTCGATACCGATGAAGGCCCGCGGGCCGATACATCGCTCGAAGCGCTCGCCAGGCTCAAGCCCGCTTTTCACGTGCGTGGCGTGGTGACGGCGGGAAACAGCTCGCAGATGAGCGATGGAGCGGCGGCGGCGGTGATCATGAGCTCCGAGCGAGCTCGTGCGCTCGGACTGAAGCCTCTCGCGCGATTCGCTGCCTTCGCGACCGCCGGCTGCCTGCCTGAGGAAATGGGCATCGGGCCGGTGTATGCGATTCCCAAAGCACTCAAGATCGCGGGACTGAAACTCGACCAGATCGACGTAGTGGAGCTGAATGAAGCCTTCGCGGCACAGGCCCTGAGCGTGATGAAGGTGACCGGGCTCGACCCGGCACGCGTGAATGTGAATGGCGGTGCGATCGCGCTCGGGCATCCGCTCGGCTGCACAGGTGCGAAGCTCACGGCGACGATTCTACGGGAACTGGAGCGTCGGAATGGGCGGTATGGACTGGTGACGATGTGCATCGGCGGCGGCATGGGCGCCGCGGGTATCTTTGAGAGGTCCCTCCCGTAGAGCGGCGACCGAACCGGTTGCCGAACCAGCCGTTGTCGTTCGGCTCCTCGAGCGAGAGAATCGAAGCTGAGATCCCGGGCGGCGAAAGCGAGGAAACTTCGTGGCGACCCCAACCGCTTCAGAATCACTCAATCGCGGCGGCGCGTTCTTGATCACCTCGAGCGGGCCAGAGGATATCTTCACGCCTGCGGACCTGAGCGATGATCAACGCTTGATCGCTCAGACGGCCGAAGAGTTTGTCTTTAAAGAAGTAGTTCCGAAGATCCCCGAACTCGAGCAGCACGAAAAGGGCCTGATGGCCGAGATGCTGAGGAGGGCCGGTGCGCTCGGCCTCCTGGGCGGCGGCATTCCGGAGGAGTACGGCGGCTCGGGACTCGATAAGGTAGGGGCGACGGTTCTCGCCGAAAAGCTTGCCGCGTACGCGTCGTTTGCAGTTTCTCAGGGCGCTCATGCGGGAATCGGGACGGTTCCCATCGTTTATTTTGGCACCGAGGAGCAGAAGAGGAAATATCTGCCGAAGATCGCCACCGGCGAATTCCTCTCCTGCTATTGCCTTTCGGAGCCGCAAGCGGGTTCCGACGCCCTCGCCTCCCGCACTCGCGCCGTCCTTTCGCCCGACGGGAAGAACTGGATCCTCAACGGGCAGAAAATGTGGATCACGAACGGCGGGTTCGCGGACGTATACATTGTTTTCGCAAAAGTAGATGGCGACTCATTCTCCTGCTTCATCGTCGAGCGCGGCAC
>DATMRE010000192.1:0-12686 GCA_035566475.1 Verrucomicrobiia bacterium
CACCGAGAGTGAATGACGGACCTGCAGAAACATTCTCGCCCGGCTTCCGAGCCAACAATTCATAAACCGCGGCCCACGACCCGATGTCGCTCCACCCGACGTCTGCGGGAATCACGGAGACGCGAGGTCCGCCGCGCATACGGGTCGCGGGCTCCATAATCGCGTAGTCCACCGATATATTGTCCAGCCGGGGGTAGATTCGCCCGAGCGCCCGCGAATAACGCCGCGTGCCGATGGTTTCATCCAGTTCCATGAGGGCCGTGTGTGTTCGCGGAAGAAATCGCTCGAGATTCTTTAGGAACGTGGAGACACGCCAGAAGAACATCCCGGCATTCCAATAGAAGTTCCTGGAGGAGATGTATTTCCGCGCAACTCGCAGCTCCGGCTTCTCTTTGAAGCCGCGCACGGCGTAAGCTTGCACCCCGCGCGGCCTCCCGGACGCGCCTCCGCTCTCGATGTATCCGTAGCCGGTCTCGGGCCGCGTGGGAGGGATGCCCAGCACGACCAGGTTCTCCGGAGTACGAGCCAACTCGAGCGCCGCATGCACGAGGTGGCGATACCGCGCGGCGCCCGCGACGAAGCTGTCGGAAGGAAGCACGGCCATCAGCGCATCCCCGTGCACCCGCGCGAGATGAATTGCGGCAAGCCCGATCGCTGCAGCCGTGTTGCGGCCCACCGGCTCGGCGAGGATTTGCGAGGCGGGAACGCCGCGGAGTTCGCGCCGCACGGCCGCCGATTGCTCGATGTTGGTCACCGCCCAGATGTTCTCCCGAGACAGGAGCGGGGCGAGTCGATCGACCGTTTCGCGCAGCATGGTCTCGCGCCCGGCAATATTCAACAGTTGCTTTGGAGTGCGCATGCGACTCCGAGGCCAAAAACGCGTTCCGCGTCCTCCGGCCAGCAACACGGCACAGGCGGGAAGTGACTCTCGTCTGGTGGTCTTCTTCACGGATGCACCAGGCGCGACCATGTGGCCCGTTCGACACCGCGATCGGCGAGCCGGCGACGGAATTCGTCGAGGTCGCTCGGCACGTACGTGCGCAGCAGAGTGGTCCGCTCGTGCGGTGCGATGTGATATTCACCGAGCGCGGCGGGAAGCATCCAAAGCTGTGCAGGCCCGAAGTCCGCGCACTCTTCGCGCCAGAGGATCCTCCCGCTGCCTTCGAGAAAGATCAGGAGATCGAAATGCTGGTGTGAAGTCTCAACCCCAATTCGCTCCGCGAAATCCCATTTCTCGGTCGCAAAATACCGGCAGGCCGCAAAGTACGTTTCCCTTACGGCACCCCGCTCGATTCGCACGGGATCGATTTTCCCGCCGGTCTGTTCGCCGAACCGAATCACTTCGACCGCCTTCTCGACGTGCAGCTGTCGTCTCTGGCCCTTGGCGTCCTTCCGGTTGTAATCATAGACGCGGTAGGTAAGATCGGAATGCTGCTGGATTTCGCAGAGTACAAGCCCCGGCCCGATCGTATGGACCGTGCGGGCGGGAACAAAGACGGCCTCCCCTTCTGCCAGCTCAACGCGCTCGAGACAGTCCTCGGCCGTGCCATCGACAATCGCGGCCTTGAATCTCTCGACTGTGACGCCGGGATTCAGCCCCACCAGCACGTTCGCCCCAGGCCGTGCGCGCAACGCATACCACATCTCCGTCTTGCCGCGACCACCCGCCGCCGTCTCGTGCCGCGAGGCGTAGTCGTCGTCCGGATGGACCTGCACGGAGAGTTTGTCGTCGGAGAATATGAATTTTACGAGCAGGGGAAAGACTCCGCCGCGCTCGACCTCGGTTCCGGCCCATTCGCACGGCATGCGCGGCCACGCTTCGCCGAGCTTCTGCCCTTCGAATGGACCGCTTGCGAACCGGCAGTCGCTGCCGCTCATCCATGCTTCGCCGACAGGCTCGGTGAGTTGAGATCGCTCAGGGAAGAACGGCGAAAGCGACAGCGATCCCCACGGGCGCAGGCTGAAAATCGGTTCCAGACGCGCCGGGCTGACGATCACTTGTCTTGACCAAAAAAGCGAGCCAATCGCCCGAGGCCCTCGTCGATACGCTCGATCGTGGTCGCATAGGAAAGCCGAATGTACCCCGGCGCACCGAACGCCTCCCCGGGCACCACGGCAACTGACTCGCGCTCGAGCAGCTGCCTGGCGACCGCCGTGTCGGTGGGCATTTCCGCCCGTAGATGCGCCGAAATATTCGGGAAGACGTAGAAGGCCCCCTCCGGGTCCGTGCACGTCACACCCGGGATCGCGCGAAGGCCCGCGAGAATGCGCTCGCGGCGCCGAGCGTATTCAACAAGCATCTTCGAGACCGAGTCCATGGGTCCGCTGAGCGCTTCGAGCGCGGCATATTGCGCAATGGAAGTCGCATTCGATGTGGACTGGCTCTGCAGCTTCGTCACTGCGGCGACCAGCGGCTCGGGCGCCAGCAAGTAACCCACGCGCCATCCGGTCATCGAGAAGGTCTTCGAGCACGACCCCGCGATAATCAATCCGCTTTTGGCATTCGGAAGGCTGGCGACAGAAAAAGGCTTCGCACTGCCGTAAGTGAAATGCGAGTAGCATTCGTCGGAAAGCAACCAGACGCCGTGGCGCTGGCATACCGCGAGAATCTTCGCAAATTCCCCGGGCGGAACCACGGCGCCGGTTGGATTGCACGGTGAATTCACGATTGCGATTCGCGTCCGCGAAGTAATCGCCCGCTCCAAATCCTCGGCGCGCAGGATGAAAGCATCGTCGGCGCGAGTCGGGACGAATACCGGGGTCCCGCCCGCGTACTTCACGATATCGGGATAGCTAACCCAATAGGGGGCGGGAATCACCACCTCGTCGCCCGGATTGACGAGCGAGCAAACCACGTTGAAGACGGCATGCTTGCCGCCAACGGTGACGATCGACTCCGCCGGTTGATACGACGATCCGAGCTGCGCGGCATGCCAGTCGCAAATCGACTGCCGCAGCGGCGCGATGCCTGGCGTCGCCGTATATTTCGTGCGATTCTGCTCGAGCGCTTGGATCGCCGCGCGCTTGATATGTTCCGGGGTCGGAAAATCCGGCTCGCCGGGCCCGAAGTCGGCGACGTCAATTCCCTGCGCCTTCAAGCGCTCCGCTGCCTGCAGCACGGCCATTGTCTGGGACACGCTGATGCGGTTCAGGCGATCCGCGAGCTGAAAGGTTTCCACCGTGCTGACTGCTGCAGCTGGTTCCATTTGACACCCTCTCGCCTGCCAATGCAGGCGTTTTATTCTAACTGACTTTTGCCCGCAGCCGCTCCTCCACGAGCGGGGGGACCAGGCCCTTCACCGGCCCGCCCAGCCGGGCCAGCTCCTTCACCAGCCGCGAGCTCAGATAGCTGTATGGCTCGCCCGGCAGCATGAACACAGTTTCAATCTGCGGCTCAATCTTGCGGTTCATCATAGCCATCTGCAGCTCGTATTCGTAATCGGAAACTGCACGAATGCCCCGCATGATCACGCGCGCACCCTTCGCCCGGGCGTAATCCACCAGCAAACCATCGAACATCTCGACGGCCACGTTCTTCCACTCGTTTGTCACCGCTTCGAGCATTTCGATCCTCTCCTGTATGCCGAACAGTGGATCCTTCTCGAGATTGTGCGTGACCGCTACGACCACCCGATCGAAAATGATGGCGCCGCGTTCGATCAGGTCCAGATGCCCGTTCGTCACCGGGTCGAACGAGCCCGGATAAACTGCGGTGATCCGCTTGTTCGCGTCGAGAGCCATTCGAAGCGTCATTCTAAATCATCGCCCCCCAAAATCACAGAATCGCTTCCCTCGATGTTCCGCAGGGATATCGACCCGTTGGCCTCCGGTCTTGCGATCACACCCGGGAAACCCGCGATCCGAAGCTCGGCTTGGCCCATGGGACTTTTCGACACATGGCAGTTGAGCTGCGGTAAAATTGCGATCGGGCCTGGCGCTTGTCGAGGAGTCAGCATGAAAACGAATTGCCTGAACTGGGCGCTCATCCTGCAACTGGTCTGGCCGGCCCCTCTATTGGCGCAGTCTCGCTCGGCACCCCTCCAGAACGACGGGAACGGCTCGAAGAAGACAGCGGCGGATTCATCCGTATACAAGATTCTGAATCGCTGGAGGGCGGCGGTGATGTCGGGCGACAGGGCGGAACTCGGCGCCCTCTACTCGACCACTCCTCCGGCCCGTGCTCAAACGCCCGAGGGCAACACCCAGGATCCTAATGAAGAGCCGACCTTTTGGTCCGCGCTCGCTTCCCGCGGCCTGATCAAGTTCGAGCCCAAGGTGCTCGAAATTCGGCGCCCCCAGCCGGGCGCGATCAGTGTGGTCCTTCGCATTGAGCTCATGCTGGGGACCGCTCCAGGAGCAGAACCGTATGTCGTTTCCGCGACCCAGATCTGGGTCGGGCAGGGAAATGATTGGCATATCTACGCGACACAAAGAAGTGACCTGGTTCGGAACCTCGCTGGGCGCCTGCCGCAGCCGGCCACACCGAACACCGATCTTTATCCACCTCCGAAACAGGCGCCATCGGAGATAGAAGCGGCGCTTTCAAGCGCCGCCAGGGACCGCAAGCGCATCCTGCTCGTATTCGGCGGAAACTGGTGCTATGACTGCCATGTGCTGGATGCGACGTTTCATTCGAAAGACATCGCTGCCCTCATCGACGCGAACTTCCACGTCGTGCATGTTAATGTCGGCGACTATGACAGGAACCTGGACCTCGCCGACAAATATGAGGTCCCTCTCAAGAAGGGAGTTCCGAGCCTCGCCGTCCTCGATCCCGACGGCAAGCTGGTTTTCAGCCAGAAGCAGGGCGAATTCGAATCAAGCGCTCGACTCGGCCCCGAAGATGTCATCGAGTTCCTCAACAAATGGAAACCCGCCCACAAGACTTGATCACTCTCGGGCGCATCGGTCGGCTCGAGCCCTAGGATTTTGACAATTTCGCTCCGAGTGGACGCTTTTGGTTGAGCGGACTAGAATGATTATGCGGCGCCTTGGAGAGTGAGCTATGGCAGTCAAGCTTCCCATCTATATGGACAATCAGGCCACGACGCCGGTCGACCCGCGGGTCCTCGAAGCGATGCTGCCGTATTTCATGGATAAATTTGGCAACGCCGCGAGCCGCAATCACGAATTCGGCTGGAGAGCTGAGGAAGCAGTTGAAAATGCGCGCGGCCAAATCGCACGGCTGATTAACGCCGTGCCCAAGGAAATCGTGTTCACGAGCGGTGCGACCGAATCGGACAACCTCGCGATCAAGGGCGTTGCGGAGAGGTACCGGGAGAAGGGGAATCACATCATTACACAGGTGACCGAGCACAAGGCGGTGCTCGACAGTTGCAAGCGGCTCGAGAACCAGGGCTATCAAGTGACCTACCTTGCGGTCGATAAGGAAGGCCGCATCTCTCTCGACGATCTCCGCCGCGCGATTATCCCGGAGACGATTCTCATCTCGACGATGTACGCGAACAACGAAATCGGTGTTGTCCAGCCGATCGGCGAAATCGGGAAAATCGCCAAGCAAAGCGGCGTTCTCTTCCACGTGGACGCCGTGCAGGCCGTCGGGAAAATCCCCGTGGACGTACAGGCGGACGACATCGACCTGCTTTCGATTTCCGCTCACAAGATATACGGTCCAAAAGGCGTCGGCGCTCTCTACGTTCGTCGCAAGAATCCTGGCGTCCAGCTCCGCTCGTTGATCGACGGCGGCGGGCACGAGCGGGGCCTGCGGTCAGGCACGCTGAACGTTCCGGGAATCGTCGGCTTGGGCCACGCCTGCGAACTCTGCCGGAGGGAAATGCCGGCCGAGAGCGAGAGGTTGCGCGTCCTGCGCGACAAACTCAGAGAGGCCATCGAGGGACGATTGGAGGACACCTCGATCAACGGCTCGATGGTCCACCGCTTGCCGAACAATCTCAACATGAGCTTTGCCTATGTCGAAGGCGAATCGCTGCTGATGGGCATCAACGACATTGCCATCTCGAGCGGCTCGGCCTGCACCTCGGCAGCGCTCGAGCCGAGTCACGTCCTGAAGGCTCTGGGGGTCAGCGAGGATCTCGCGCACAGCTCGATCCGCTTCGGCCTCGGCCGCTTCAATACCGAGCAGGAAGTCGACTACGTCGCGAGCCGCGTCGTCGACACGGTTGAACGCCTTCGCGAGCTTCAACCGCTTGACGGATCGACAAAAGCTGCTGCGAGCCCGAGCAACCAGGGCTCCTAGCGGCGCCTGCCCGAAGGGGCTGGCCGGCTGAGCGGATCTTGCTTAGGCCATTGAGGGTTGGTCGCGTGCCATCCGGATGCTGTTCGCATGATCCGGGAAGGCGGAGGAGTCCATGGAACCGAGTCTTCGATTTCCGATCGGCGAATTCAGGCGCGTCAATACCCTCACCGACGACCAGCGCCGCGCCTCCATTGAGGCGATCGCTGAGGCGCCCGCGCGTCTGCGTGCCGCCGTCGCCGGCCTCGGTGCCGAGCAACTCGACACGCCGTACCGCACCGGCGGCTGGACCGTCCGCCAACTGGTCCATCATCTTCCCGACAGCCATATGAATTCGTACGTGCGCTTCAAGCTCGCGCTCACCGAAGACGAGCCGACCATCAAGCCCTACGAGGAAGCGCTCTGGGCCGAACTCGCCGACGCGAAAACGACTCCGATCGAGCCGTCGCTCGCGCTGCTAGAAAACCTCCACAGTCGTTGGGTCCTGCTCCTGCGCTCGCTAACGCCCGGAGACCTCGCGCGCAAATTTCGCCACCCCGAGCTCGGCACGGTTACGCTTGATGAGAATCTTGCACTCTACGCTTGGCACGGCCGCCACCACGTCGCGCACATCACCGCGCTCCGCGAACGCAATGGCTGGAGGTAATCGGACAACGATCAACCCGAGTGAACCTTGCGAGGCGGACGTTGCTCGCACGGAACAACTCTCGCTCGGGTTCCATCGGAGGTAGAAAGCACCCTTGGCTTATGCCTCGGCTTTGAGTGTCTCCACCCGCATGTGGCGTCGCCAACGAATCTTGAAGGTCATAGAGGTCCCATCCATAGTGATGCTCGACAAAACGACGGAGAGAAAGAGCGTTCGGGAACCTAGGTCTGGCCTGTCCCCCAGCCGTGGCTCTCGTCCTTCTCGGAGCCGAACCGCCTGCGACATCGGGTTGCCTCAGTTCCGTTGCGGCACGGAGACGATCCTCAACTTCCTGGTCATCCGCACAACCGCTCCAGATAAGTCTGTCAGGCGCGCCGCTCCTGTCGCCGCGGGCGAAGGGCCATTCCGCTCTGATCCACGGGATTTCCGGAACTTCCTTAAGGAGCCGTCAAATGTGGCACCGACCACTCGCCCTCGAGGGAGTTCTGGGCGACTGCAGGGCAAGCTGGTCGAGGGCCAAGAAATCCACGCGCGATCTGCTCATGGTTGGCAACTGCATTCGCGTGCGGATACAGGTATCAATCGACTCGGAGGTTCCGAAGTGGAACTTGAATATGACGCCGCGAGGATTGCCTCAGAACCCTCTCAGGTCGAGTTCGTAACACCAGATGGGCAAGACATTCAAACAACGGTTGAACTTGCAAGCTTCGAGAAACCGGATTCCTTCTCGCCGTCTGGCCGTTTCGACCACGACGCCCCTCTCGCCGACTGGCTGCGAGTCTGTCCGGACCACCCGCGTCCAAAGAGACGCACCTGATCCATGCTAAAATATCCGCGCTGTCAGAGTTTCCGTCGGGTCATTACAACCGAAGCTGCTTTCAAGGGGTGGAACGTCGCGGAACTGAATGACTGCAACTAAGCTCCGGTTCCGGTCAAGCCGTCTCCGAAAGGGCAAATCAAACAGGCGACTTGTGGATCCGTCTTCTCCGCGCTGTCGCTCGCCGGTCGGTCAGAGTTTCGTCGTCGGCGCTATGGTGCAACGGTTAGCACGCGGCCCTTTCAAGGCCGAAATACGGGTTCGATTCCCGTTAGCGCTACCAATTTCTCATACACTACGGGCGTTCTGCTTATACTTGCTCACACATTTTGGAGTTCTGAATCGAGAGGCGCCAGACTCACGAGCCGGTATCCTTTGTGTATAGGGCGATTCCCTCGTTTGCGAGAAGATCGCGGACGTCGAACAGGTCTCGGGGGTCCTGGCGATTGAGAGCCGCGACGAGCTTGCCCGCGAATCAGGGAGCTCGCCCGAGATTCGCGGGACGGGCGGGCGAGGGATTGGACTCCGACTAGCAGGCCGCGCAGAGGATTCTTCTTGTGTGGGGCAGTCGAGGGTTCTTATGGCTGAACCTTCGCCTGCGCCCTTTTCGCTAGTTCCGCCATCAGTTCCTGAAGACTTTCTAGCACTTCAGCTGTCATGCCAACAAACTCGATACCGGCCGAGAATTGTCCATCGATCTTTACGCTCCTGACCTCGGCGATTACGCGCAAGCGGAGATTTTTCACCTGAACCACGACAGCAAGCTGCGAGCCTCGTTCAAGAGGGGATTGCGTCTCGACGTAACATCCCCCCAGGCTGATATTGCGAATCTTGCCAGTGACCATTTCACCGGTTGCCTGCTGGATGCGCAGGATTTCGACAACACCAACGCAATCGTGCCGCACGCTCGTGCGGCGCCCCAGGTTATCGGCCGCCGGTCCCGTCGCCATTGGTGGATTGTCAACCATAACCTCAGCGACGCCTTCGTCCGTGGGTGATGGTGGCATACAGGTTGGAAATCGACGTCCCGCTCGAAAAGCTTTAGACCGATCCTTCGCCTAGCGAGCCATCATTTCGATGCGAAACCAGAAACGGGAATGCCAACAAACCCGTCGCCTCGACAAGATGTGCGGGAACCACTCTTGGCAGAGGAATTGCGACCGATTCCGGTCCGGCTCCGGGTCCCCATGACAATCTGGCCGGGGCAGATGAACGTCGGGCGCACAGCTCTCTACCGATTCCGGTCTTGCGGCCAACCCCTCGAACACCTGCGGGGCAGGCCAGAGCAGAAAAGTGCGCTCGGCAAGGGATTCTGATATCGCCGGATGCAACCGCTCCCGTAGGTTGGCTCTTGGTACTCCAAATTGGGACAGGCCTCGGGGTGCGATGATTCGCGAGTCTCAGTCGCAGATGACTCAGGGGCGATCAGCCCGGTCATCGTTGATGAACAGTCGACTGCAAGAATGAGATACAAGGTGGTTGCCCGTGGTTCAGTTTGGTGTTTGCACCAACGTGCGGTTCGGCTCCGACTCTTGTATTATAAAGGGCCCTGAGTTCAAGAGGAGACCTACGTGCCGCAACTGATGAGAACATCGAATCCGGCGTTGAACGACCAGGCGTTTCGCCGGGAAGGCGTTGCACTTGGCGACGCGATGACGCTCGAGGGTACTGTCAACAAGACGGGCGTGCTGCTGATATGCGTAATCGCGACCGCCGCCTGGACCTGGAATTTATTCCTCCACTCGCATAACCCTGGATCGGTAGGTCCGCTCGCGTTGGTCGGACTCATCGGAGGACTCATCTTCGCGCTGGCCACCGTCTACAAGAAAACCTGGGCACCCGTGACGGCTCCGATCTACGCATTGCTCGAAGGCCTGGTGCTTGGCAGCGTCTCCGCGATGCTCGAGTTGCGGTTTCCAGGAATTGCGATTGAGGCCGTAAGCCTTACGTTCGGCACGCTCGCCGTCTTACTGCTCGCCTATCGCTCAGGTCTGATACGCGTGACAGACAAGTTCCGGCTCGGCATCGTCGCGGCCACAGGAGGTATCGCGCTTTTCTATCTCCTCGAAATCGTTCTCGGACTATTTGGCGTCCGCTTCACTGCCATCAACGGGAGCGGAGCCATCGGTATAGGATTCAGCCTTTTTGTCGTGATCATCGCCGCCCTCAATCTCGTGCTCGATTTCGACTTCATCGAGAGCGGTGTGCGCGCGGGAGCGCCAAAGTATATGGAATGGTACGGTGCGTTCGGACTGATGGTCACGCTGATTTGGCTCTATTTCGAAATCCTGCGCCTGCTCTCGAAGCTCCGCAGCCGGAACTGATGTCGCCCCGCGAATGCCCCGAAAGCGTCCTCTCGGCGAGCGCTTCGATCGAGCGATGGTCTATGCGGCGCGAGCGCACTCCACCCAGTTCCGCAAGGGGACCCGTCGCCCGTACGTCGGCCACCTGCTCGGCGTCGCCTCCATCGTTCTCGCGCACGGCGGAGACGAAGACGAAGCGATCGCTGCCTTGCTTCACGACGCTGTCGAGGACCAGGGCGGCAAGCCGCGCCTGCTAGATATCCGCCAGAAGTTCGGCCTGCGCGTCGCACAGATCGTCGAAGGCTCGACCGATAGCGACACGCTCCCGAAGCCGCCTTGGCTCGAACGCAAGCAGGCCTATCTTCGCCACCTGCGGAGCGCGAATTCTTCGGTGCGGTTAGTCTCGGCAGCCGATAAACTCCACAACGCGAGAGAAACTCTGTTGGATTTTCGCCGGCAGGGGAAATCCATCTGGAACCGGTTCCATGCCGGCCGCGAACTCACCTTGTGGTATTACCGCGAAGTGACCAGCATTCTGTGCCGCAGAGGCCCGCGCATGCTTGCGCGCGAACTCGACCGTGTCGTGGCCGAGCTCGAACGGCTCTCGAAGGCCGAGAGATAAGCGTTCCCCTCCGGCAGCAGAAAACGACCCCACCTCAACCGACTCGTGACCCGGACCGCCGCGGCCGTTGCTGCCCGTTTCCCGACCCCGGAGGTCCAGATGGTACACCTCGAAGCCCTGTAGTAGCCGTGCGGTTCGGTTACCTTTTCACCCCGACCAGATTGAAAACCGTAACGCGGAATCTTTGTCAGTTCGCTTAACCCGATTGATAGCAGCTGCTTACATGCCACCCCGGGCTGGCCTGCTAAATGCACTATGAGGCTTGAACGAACAGAACGCCCGCGCGGGTAACCGGGCGCTTCGAGGGTAGTGACAGTGAGAAATAGCGGGAGAACGTTCAGGTCTCGTCGGCGAGCGAATCCGGAGAGCGGTTTCTCGATGATCGAGCTGGCCCTGGTGGCTATCATCATCTGCATCGTTTCCGCAATCGCGCTGATCCAGCTTCGGCCAACTCTTCAGAACGCGCGCTACGACGCTGCCATGCGACAGGTCGTAGACCAGCTACGACAGGCTCGAGAATTCTCGATTGCGCACCGTCGCTTCATCCAGATTTCGTTTTCGATCGTATCGCCGTACAGCATGACCGTGACACAGATGAATACGCTCACGCCCAATGCGGGAGCTGCCAATCCCGTTCTCAGCGTCGTGCCGATCCAGTCCCCGGCTCAGTTCGCCGTGATCGTTGGAATGCCGGACTTACCAGCGCCGCAAAACAACGGAAAAGGCAGCGCCATATTCTTTAACGGTATTCCCAATGGACCTCCCACCGGGATGCTCTTCCAAAGTGACGGTGAGCTGGTCGACGCGGCAACACGACTGCCGATAAACGGGACTGTCTTCATTGGGTCTCCGGGGAACACGGTCTCAGCTCGCGCCGTTTCCGTGCTCGGCACGACGGGGCGGATTCGCGGCTGGCGATCGACCGGCTCAAGTTGGATCCAATTTTGAAGGAGAGGGCCACAATGCAGCGAGCAAAACGGTTGCGCTCACAGAAGGGCTTCACTCTGATGGAGACCATGATCGCCCTGGTCGTTCTCGCGGTCGGGATCCTGGGGCTTGCGGCGATGCTCGGAGACGCCCTGACGTACACGGCGAGCTCGCAGAACGACTTCATCGCCCAGCAAAAGGCGCAACAGGCCGTCGAGGCAATCTTTACCGCGAAGTACAGCGGTTATGCCACGTTCAGTTGCTCTCCGGGGCTTCCCTGCAGGCAGGTCGCAAACCAAGGTGCAACCTACCCGAACGGCCTGTTTCTCGCGACCGCCCAGCCGCTCACACAACCGGGTCCGGACGGCCTGGTTGGCTCGACGGCCGACACGAATGCCCCTCTTGACTACATTCTCGAACCTGGCCCTGACGGATTGATGGGTACCGCAGACGACGTCCAACTTACGCTCGCGAACTTCACTCGTACGATTACGATCGCCGATGTTCTGAACGAACCGAATGTGCGCACGATCAACGTGGTCGTCAATTACACGGCCGGTCGGTTTGCGCGCAGCTATACCCTTACGACCTACATCTCGGCGTTCTAGCGCCGCGAGGAGCCAGCATGAAGCGCGGAAGAGGGAACGGATTCTCACTGATCGAGCTGATGGTCGCGATGGTGATCCTGCTTGCTGTCATGGCAGCCGCCGTGGGCGCGCTGATCCAAACTCAGCACGTCACCGAAGCAGTGGCCCTTCAGGCCAACGTGCAAGAAAACCTGCGCGCCGGAATGCATTTTCTGGTCCAGGATTTGACTCAGTCGGGAGTACAAATCCCTCCGGGGGGCATATCCATTCCTAGTAACGCGGGGGTCTCCAACATGGCTCGCCCGGGTACGGCCCCGGCCACGATATTTCAGTATGGCCCTGGCCCGACCACCTATACGACGCTATCGGCCATCATGCCGGGATGGCAGCTCGGTGCGAACTCAACTTCGGTCAATCCGGTGACGGGCGCCAACCTAGCAAACGGCGGTGCGACCGACATCGTCAATATTCTGTATGCAGACACGTCACTGGTAGATAGCAGTGCGGCCAAGAATCTTCTCAACAGCACTCCCATCAACCAGGTAGCACCAGCCGTTCCCGCCTGTGCCA
>DATMRE010000193.1:0-22723 GCA_035566475.1 Verrucomicrobiia bacterium
CTTAGACGCAGACACGAACGCGAGCACGATTTGTTTATGAGAAGGAGGAACTTGGTCAGATCTATGTGCTGACGCCGCCGTGCCAACCGAAAAATCCCAGACTGAGAAGAAAATTGCATCCGCGTTGATGGCTGGCACTCCGGCAAACTGTTTCTCTGCCTTTTTCGGGTATAGCACAAGCCCGTATTCGCCTGATGCAAGTGTGGACGCAGCCTCCGCTATGAGGTGGCCCCTTCCAACCGCGGTGATGACACCAAGAAACCGAGCCGCCCATACGACTCACAGTGAAGCTACCGATAGCAGATCGCTTTCCCGTAGGTTGATCGGCATCCGCGGCGCCAGTTGCAGCCATCGGAACCTGGGCAGCGTTCGCCAAATCACGTGGGCTGGCTTGCCCAAAGGACACATCTGAATTGCGATCCGCGGGCCGATGGCGGCGCATACTTCCCCTGGTTAGCCCGTTTGAGTTCAGGTCAAGGTCTGGCCTATCTCATGGAAGGATCAACATCCTGGAGGAATTCGGGCGAGAAGGCTGTTAGATTTGGAAAGTGGCGACTATCTTGCGGGGCACGGCCTCGGAGTCCAATAGTAACGATCATGCCCTACCGCACAGATGACCTTCACATAAAGTGGACCAAAGTAGTCCTTCCTCCAGTTTTTCTCGAGGAGGAGCTGCCTACAACGGAGAAGGCTTCCTCGACGATCTACCACGCCCGCAATGAGATTTGCGATATTCTGGGTGGCAAAGATCGGCGTCTGCTTGTAATCGTCGGTCCCTGTTCGATTCATGACACCCAGGCTGCTCGCGACTATGCGGGCCTGCTCAAGGACGCGATTGATGAGCTTTCAACTGAACTGCGCATTGTCATGCGCGTCTACTTCGAAAAGCCACGCACCACAGTCGGCTGGAAAGGGCTGCTCAATGATCCCTACCTTGACCAGTCATTCAAGATCAACGAGGGCCTGCGACTGGCACGGCATCTCCTTCTCGACTTGGCAGAGATGGAAGTCCCAGCTGGAACGGAGTTCTTGGACATGATTTCTCCGCAGTACGTGGCTGGTCTGGTGAGCTGGGGCGCTATCGGGGCCCGCACAACAGAGAGCCAGGTTCACCGGCAGCTGGTCTCCGGTCTCTCTTGTCCAGTAGGATTCAAGAATGCCACTTCGGGAGACGCGCAGATCGCCATCGAGGCTGTTCTATCGGCTGCCCAACCGCATACCTTTCTCGGCCACACAAAGTACGGACAATCGGCTATATTTGTGACGACCGGCAATCCGGATTGCCACGTGATCTTGCGTGGTGGAAGAAAATCGGTGAACTATGCAGCCGATTCTGTTGCCCAGGTGTGCAGGCAGTTGGAGGATGCCGGGCTCGCGCCGCGCGTGATGGTCGATTGCAGCCACGCCAACAGCAACAAAGATCATACAAGACAACCCCTCGTTTGCCGCGATGTCGCAGGACAAATCGCCAAGGGAAGCCGAAACATCATCGGCGTAATGCTGGAAAGCAACCTAGTCGCCGGGTCCCAGAAGCTCGTCCGAGGGCAGCCGTTGGTGTATGGACAGAGCATTACCGACGCTTGCCTGGGGTGGGATGAAACCCTGGGATTGCTCCGGGAGCTCGCCAGGGCGGTTCGATCAGCCGGATGATCGTTGGTCTCGCGAACGACAGAGAGCACGCGGCCGGTTCACTCCTCTAAATCGATTTTCCTCAATCCTTCCTGGCATACCGTATCGACCAGGACGTATTCCGAGAGATGATTGTGGCTGCGTCACGGTGATATCGCCCGACGGATCGCTTCGCCAACGGGAATCGACTCATGAGGAGGGGAGTGGTAGAGTTCCGCGGGCGCTCGACAATACGTTATCCCATTCTCACGGGGCGCGCAGAAGGCCCTCGCCAGTTCCTGATTCGACCAGAGCCAACCCAGCACGAATTATCCGCCGTGGGTAGCCACTACCGAAAATACATCTCGTTGGTCTCCGTCGCGGCCCCGCGCGATAGTTGCGAAGGCTTGACGCGACGTGTCTCGCTTAACAGGATCCAATCGACCGATAAGGCGCAGAAGTTCGCCGGAGTCCGACGCCTGGTGCGTTTCTCTCGGCACTCAACGGCTGTGAGCTACGAGTTCGAGCTATGTGGGTTGAACGAGAGAAGGCGTAGGCTCACGGGCACCTCTGACGATTTCACTTATGCTGATTAAGGATAAAATGAACCCCCAATGAAACAGGTGCTCATTTTGCTTTTCCTGGCATCCGCAAGTGTCTGTGTGTTCGGGCAGGAGCAGCGGAGACCGTCGAATCCGCGAACAGCGCAGCCTCCTTTCAGTGTCGTTGAGGCGACCATCCCGGAAATGCAAGCCGCTATGAGGCAGGGACGCGTCACCTCCCGCGGTCTCGTTGTCCAATATCTGATGCGCATCGCTCTTTACAACAATAAGCTGAATGGGATCATCACGGTCAATCGCAACGCGCTCGAGGAGGCCGAGGCGCGCGATCTTGAACGTGTCCGGGGCGAGGTGCGCGGCCCGCTGCACGGCATCCCCATCGCGCTCAAGGACAACCTGCAGGCGAGGGACATGCCGACCACGGGCGGGGCGCTGGCGTTCGACGCATTCGTGCCCCCTTACGACGCTGCGGTCACGAAGAACCTGCGGGACGCTGGTGCGGTGATCATTGCCAAGACCACCATGACGGAACTCGCCAACTGGGTGGCCGGCGCGCCCACTCCGATGCCGGGTGGATACAACGCCTTGGTGGGATACAGCATGAACCCCTACGATCCACGGCGGGATCCGCGGGCTGCCACATTTGACGGGCGACCGGCTCTCAGCACGGGTGGGTCGAGCTCGGGAGTTGGCACGGCGGCAAACTTCTGGGCGGCCAACGTGGGAACCGAAACCTCGGGCTCGATTCTCAATCCCGCAAACCTGAATATGCTTGCGGCCATCAAGCCGACGGTGGGTCGCATCAGTCGGTACGGCATCATTCCCATCACGTCCGATCAGGATACGGCGGGTCCGATGGCGAAGAACGTGACCGACGCGGCGATTCTACTCGGGACACTCGAGGGAGCCGCGCCCGATCCCCGCGACCCGGCCACCAAGAGATGTGCTCCCCCGCCAGGCCGTGACTACACACGCTATCTGAAGGTCAATGGCCTTAAGGGAGCGCGCATCGGTATTCCCCGTGCGTTCTACTACGATGCGGTGACACCACCAGGTGAGACGGAACCACGCGGCGGTCTCAATGCCGCGCAGAAACAGGTGATGGCGGAGGCGATCGCTGTCCTCATCCAAAAGGGGGCTGTCGTTATCGATCCTGCCGACATTTCAAGCGTTGTCTCCGTGGACCCGAAGAATAGCCTGCTGAAGTGGAACACCTGTTCGGGTCTCGCGAACGCGAAGGGCAACGATGAGGGCTGCTCGATCGTGCTCAAGTACGGTATGAAACGCGATTTTAACAAGTGGCTTGCCTCACTCGGTCCGCGAGCGCCGGTCGGGTCACTGACCGACCTGCGGAACTTCAACCTTGCCCACGTAGCCGCGGGTGCGATCAAGTATGGGCAGTCGCAGCTGGACATATCTGACGAGATGGACCTCGAGGCGGATCGCCCGCGCTATGAGGCCGACCGCGCCAGGGACGTTGAGTTGGCCGGAACGCGGGGCATCGATGCGACGATCAAGGAGCACAATCTGGATGCACTTCTCTTTCCAGGCGCGAGCGGATACACGATCGCCGCGATGCCGGGGTACCCGACCGTGATCGTTCCATTTGGCACGGTTCCGAACGCCCCGGACGTACCCTTTCCCGAAGGGTTTAACCCGAAACCGGCCCCGTTTGGTGTAAGTTTCGCGGGCACCGCCTGCAGTGAACCGCGGCTCATAGAACTCGGCTACGCGTTTGAGCAGGCGACGAGGCGGCGAGTGCCGCCGGCCTCAACACCCTAACGGAGAACTCTACGCTGGCCGCTGCCTTCGTCGAGGTGGCAGGGGCGTGGATGGGATCGCTGCGATTGCTGTTGCCGACGCTTCTGTGCCTCACGCTCGAGGCGATCGTAGGGATGATCCTTTCGAAATCGTTGGTCCCATTCGTTCGTGTCATTCGTGAATGACAATTGACGCTCATCTCGACGCTGTTTAATCTTTTGGTTCGGGGTAGAATGGGTAGTGATCTCGGACAGGTGCCCGGGAGCAGGCTGGGGGGTTCACCGAAGCGATGAGTCTAGGGACCTTACAACAGAAGCGGCATCAGCAGATCCTGACCGACGTGGTCCGCGCGTATATTGAGACAGGCGAGCCTGTTCCTTCTCGCAGCGTCGCCTGCCGCCACGCCGAGCCGCTTAGCCCGGCAACGGTCCGCAACATCATGGCCGACCTCGAAGAGCAGGGCTATCTATACCAGCCGCACACATCCGCGGGTCGCGTTCCCACGGCGGCGGCGTACCGATACTTCGTCGAGCAGGTTGCGGCTCAGGCGACGGCGAGCGCCGCCGACCGGCAGTGGATCCGCCGGGAGCTCGAGGCGGCCGAGACGCCCGAGGCGGTGATGGAGCGCGCGAGCCATGTTCTGGCGGCGGTCTCCCGCGGACTCGGTATTTTCATTTCGCCGCCTTTGGCCCGCAGCGTCGTCGAGCACGTTCGGTTCCTGCTTCTTCCCGACAGCCGCGTTCTGGTCGTGCTCGTCAGCACCGGCGGGGTCACCCGCGATAAGCTGATGAGGCCCGAGCGCCCGTTCCTACAGGAGGATCTCGATCAGGTTGCCGCCTATCTCAACCGTCACTATGTTGGCTGGACCCTCGAAGCGATGCTCGCCGATCTTCGCGTTCAGGTCGAACGCGACCGCGAGCAATACGGCCGCCTTGCCGGTGACGCACTTCTCCTGTGCGACCCGGCTGTTCTTGGCGACAACGCGGAACGAAAAGTCTACGTCGAAGGCGCGGCGCAGATTGCCTCGGCCGTTGAGTTTACCGATCAGGAGCAGCTGCGCGAATTGCTCGAAGCAATCGAGGAAAAGGACCGCCTGATCGCGCTTCTGAGCGGGTGCATCGAAGCACCCGAACCGGTTCATGTTGAGCTCGGTCTCGACAAGATGTCGAATGCTGGAAAGCATCTTGCGCTTGTCTCAGCGTCTTACTCCTCGAAAGACCAGGTTCAGGGGACGCTCGGGATTCTCGCCCCAATGCGTATGCACTACGAACGCGTCATCACAGCGGTTGCCTTCATGGCGCAGTTCTTCTCAGACGATCGAGAGGGGAGTTGATTCGTGTCTTCGCGCAATCAGAAACAGGATGGAACTAGCGAGCAACCGGCGCCTGCCGCAGCCTTCTCGGCGGGGTCTGTTTCTTCGGCCGACTCCGGAGAATCGGATCCGGCCGCCGTTGGGGCCTCCAGGCAGGTGGACGATTCGGCCCCGGCAGGATCGCTCGCCGAACAGATTCAACAGCTCCAAGCCGAAAAGCAAGAGCTGATGGATACTTTGGTGCGACGGCAGGCTGACTTCGAAAACTATCGGAAGCGCGTTGAGAGAGAACGCCACCACGACCGGCATCGCGGTGTCGAGCTGCTGGTCGAACACCTTCTGCCCGTGCTCGACGCGTTTGATCGAGCTCTCGCCGTCGACCGAGATTCCAGCTCCGCCGACTATCTGAGAGGTTTCGAACTGATCCGGCGCCAGCTCTGGGACGCGCTTGCGAAGCAGGGTCTCGCGCGGATCGAATCGGTCGGCAAGGAATTCAACCCCCATTTTCATCATGCCATCGAGCGCGTCGAAACTACCGAGCATGGCGACGGGACCGTGATCGGCGAATTGCAGCCCGGCTACGTGCTTCATGAGCGCGTTCTGCGGCCGGCCATGGTGCGCGTCGCTATCGAGCCGGAGCAGAACTCCGCTCCGGCTTCCCGAGCGGAAAACTGAAAGGGAATTATGGCTGCTACACAGGCGGACTATTACGAGATTCTCGCTGTCGCCCGCGATGCTTCGGCCGATGTAATAAAGTCCGCCTATCGCAAGGCGGCGTTGCGCTGGCATCCTGACCGGAATCCTGAAAACAAGGAGGAAGCCGAGCACAATTTCCGCCAAGCTAGCGAGGCCTACAGCGTTCTTTCGGACCCTCAGAAGCGGTCGGTCTACGACCGCTTCGGTCACGCCGGTCTCGGCAGCGGCGGCTTCGAATCAGGCGGGTTCAACTCGACCATCTTCGAAGAGTTCCACGATATTCTCGGAGACCTCTTCGGCTTCGATGAGGCTTTCGGCGGTGGGCGCCGCCGGGGCCGCGGAGCGAAAGGCCAGCGCGGGGCCGATTTGCGTTATGACATGTCGCTGAGCTTCGAAGATGCGGCGACCGGCGTGACCAGCCAGGTTCGCATTTCTCGTCATGAGACCTGCGAAACCTGCCATGGCACCGGTGCCAAGTCCGGCAGTGGCATGGCCGCCTGCCGCACCTGCGGCGGACGCGGGCAGATGTCCTATCAGCAGGGCTTCTTCTCGATCACCCGCACCTGCCCGGCCTGCCAGGGCAGCGGGCAGGTGATTCGGGAGGCATGTGCCACCTGCCGCGGGCAGGGGCGGATTGCGCGCGAGCGAGTTCTCGACGTCGGCATTCCCGCCGGTGTCGATTCCGGGACACGGCTGCGAATGCCCGGCCAAGGCGAGCCCGGGGCGAACGGCGGCCCGACGGGCGATCTCTACATCTTCCTCGAAGTCAAAGAGCACCCGTTCTTCGAGCGCCGCGGTGCGGACCTTTTCTGCACGATCCCGGTCAGCTTCCCGCAGGCCGCACTTGGAACGACCATCAAAATCCCGACGCTGCACGGAGAAGACGAACTCGACATCCCCGAAGGCACCCAGTCCGGCCAGATTTTCCGCCAGAGAGGGAAGGGGCTACCCAATCCTCAGGGCGGCCGCGGAGATCTCTACGTCAGCATCCGGGTTGTCGTTCCCTCGAAAATGTCCCGCGAGCAGCGCCGTGTCCTCGAGCAGCTCGGCCAATCCCTGAGGGTTGAAAACAAGCCCGCCGAGCGCTCTTCGAGTTTCTTCGACAAAGTCAAAGACATCTTCGGCTGATGGTGCGTGTTTCCGGTCGGTAGAGGATGTGTGGTTGCTCCGCCGGCATGTTTCCCCGGTCGTGGAAAAATCCCGGTCCCATAATCACTCGCCCTGACGCTTCGGTGATCGGGGGGGCATCGAGCGAATCACATCCGGCAATCGCGAGCGGTCTCGCGGCGGCGGAAGGCATGGCCCTCACGCCCCGTTCAGGCTACAGGCCGGAATGGCGAGCGATGTCTTCAGTGCGCGGACGCCGCCAGTGAAAAGGCCGCAGCCAATCCCGCGCCCTCGTCGTTTGGCCATCGAGCATCTCGCCGGGTTAGAATCCCCGGATGCGGCGGCGGTTCTTTGTTGACGGCTTCGATTCAAAATCAGCCACCATGCGCGGCGAGACTGCCGAACATCTCGGCCGCGTGCTGCGCGCCGAAGCAGGTCAGTTTTACGAATTGAGTGACGGCCATCGTGTTTGGCTCGGCCGGATCGAACGGGTGGCCATATCGAAGCGCGGCGAGAGCCGCATCGACTTTGCGCTCATCGAGACCATCCCGGCACCGGAGCCTTCTTTTCGAGTCCGGCTCCTCGTCTCGATCGTAAAATTCGATCGCTTCGAGTGGTGCCTTGAAAAGGCCACCGAGCTGGGCGTCACCGAGATTGTTCCGCTTGCCGCGGCCCGCAGCGGCAAGCCGCTTCTCGCCCGAGCCGGGAAGCGCCAGACGCGCTGGGAGAAGATCCTCGTCGAATCGGCCCAGCAGGCACGCCGTCTGCGCCCGCCCAGGCTCCACCCAGCCTCGTCTCCTCTCGAGGCATTCGCGCAATCCTCGGGCGACTGCAAAGTCCTGCTCTCCGAGCGCTCGGACTCCAGGCCACTTCGCGAGGCTCTTTCGAGCGCGCCCCGGAGGGCTGCGGCCGTACTCGCCGTCGGCCCTGAGGGCGGCTGGACCGACGCCGAAATCAATGCCGCGCGTGCGGCGGGATTCCTCGAAGCTTCGCTTGGAGAAAATATTCTCCGTGCAGAGACGGCCGTCTTGGCTTCACTTGCGATCCTCGGTTTCGCGCTCGGGGAATAGGCAGAGCCAAGTTCGATGTCGCATTCCGGTCCAACCTCCGCGCCAAGAGTTGGCGTCGTTCGCTCCAACATGATATAAATACTTGTGCGAAGAAATGCTGGATTCATCCCATTCCGGTCCAACGCAGCCGCCTGAAATAGCGCCTTCACCTCAATTGCGGCGGGAGCTCCGCGGTTGGACGCGGGATCTCGCCGTGGCACTCGGTCTCGCTCTCGTGATCATCATCTTTCTCTATCAGCCGGTAAAGGTCGAAGGAACCAGCATGGCGCCTCTGCTGAGCGACCAGGAGCGCATCTTTATCAACAAGTTCGTGTATCGCTTTGAGCCGATCGGACGCGGCGACGTCATCGTGTTCTGGTATCCCCTGGATCGCTCGAAATCCTTCATCAAGCGCGTGATCGGGCTGCCGGGTGACACGATCGAAATCCGCTCCGGACACCTTTACCTGGACGGAAAAGAGCTGCGGGAGCCCTACGTGCCTGCCTTTTATCTTGACGGTTCAAGCTACGCACTCCGGCGGATACCGGCGGACAATTATTTCGTGATGGGAGATCATCGCGACAGTTCGAACGATTCGCGCATGTTCGGTCCCGTACCGCGGCAGTATATCTACGGCAAGGCGGTGTTCGCTTACTGGCCGGTCGATCATTTTGGGTCCCTAGCGCTGTCTTCAACAGTGAACGCGGCATCGAAATGACATCCCCTGGAGGACACACTGACGCAGGCCGCCGAAGGTCGCGCGATCGTCGCGCTCGAGGACGGGCGAGTATTTAGTGGCCGCGCGGCGGGGGCGAGAACCCGCCGAGGCGGCGAAGTCGTTTTTAATACCAGCCTTACCGGATACCAGGAAGTTTTCACCGATCCGAGCTACGCCGGGCAGATCGTGTGCCTGACCTATCCCCATATCGGCAACGTTGGCGCAAACCACGACGATGAAGAATCGGCAAAGCCCTATATCGAGGCTCTGATCGTGCGCGAATTCTCGGCGCTCGCCTCGAACTGGCGGTCGAATGAATCCGCTCAGCAATACCTCGAGCGCCATGGAGTCCCGGCCATCTGGGATCTCGACACCCGCGCGCTTGTCCGTCACATCCGCAACGCTGGGGCGATGCGCGGCGTCGTTTCCTCGGACGGCTCAACCGCCCAGGAATTGATCGCCGAAGCCCGCACTCTTCCGGCGATGGCCGGCCAGGAACTTGCGAGCCGCGTCACCGTGGCAAAACAATATGCATGGGCCGGTGGTTCGATCGACCTCGCCGCTCCGACCTTCGGAGCCTCTGCCGAGGCTTCCTCCGGGCAGGCTGCCGATCGGGCCGGTCACGAGTCCGGGGCTCGGCGGCCTTCCGCGCGCGAGGGTCGTTCTCGCGTCGTGGCATACGATTTCGGAATCAAGCAGAACATCCTTCGCCTCCTCGTCGATCACAACTGCGATGTTACCGTCGTCCCCGCGCAAACCGCCGCCGAGGATGTCCTGGCGCTCAAGCCGCACGGTGTATTCCTCTCCAATGGCCCGGGAGATCCCGAGCCGGTCACCTATGCTATCCGGAATATCCGAAAGCTGCTGGGCCGCGTGCCCATTTTTGGGATTTGCCTCGGGCATCAGCTCTGCGGACTCGCCCTGGGCGGGCGCACGTTCAAATTGAGATTCGGTCACCACGGCTCGAATCACCCCGTAAAGAATCTTCTAACGGAAAAGATTGAAATCACGGCCCAGAACCACGGCTTTTGCGTCGACCCCGACTCGCTCCCATCGAGCGAGGTCGAGATCACGCACGTGAATCTGAACGACCAAACCAATGAGGGCATGCGCCACCGTTCGCTGCCGCTCTTTAGCGTCCAGTATCATCCGGAAGCCTCGCCGGGTCCCCATGACGCGCGCTACCTCTTCCATCAATTTGTCGAATTGATGAAGGAGAATGCGCGATGACGGCTCCCGAACAGGAGGGCAGACTTCTACGGACGGCACTCGGGCGCCGCTCCTCTCTCCTGCGCCCGAGGAACGTTCTCGATCAAAAAGCCATTCGCGGGGTTCGACCCCCCGGGGCGCGCAGCCGACAAATCGGCGCGGCGGTAACCCTGCCCTGACCAGTTCAGATGCCGCGACGTACGGGGAACAATGCCGAAGCGTACTGACGTCAAGAAAATTCTGATCATCGGTTCTGGCCCGATCGTTATCGGCCAGGCGTGCGAATTCGACTATTCCGGCACGCAAGCCTGCAAGGCCCTACGCGCCGAAGGCTATGAGGTCGTGCTGGTCAATTCGAACCCCGCGACGATCATGACCGATCCGGAAATCGCGAATCGCACCTACATCGAGCCGCTCGCGATGGAGTATCTCGACGCGGTTATCGGGCGCGAGCGCCCGGATGCCCTACTGCCGACCGTGGGCGGCCAAACCGGACTCAATGTGGCCGTCGAGCTGGCCGAGAGCGGCATCCTCGACAAGCACGGAGTGAAACTCATCGGTGCGTCGCTCCGCGCCATCCGCGTCGCCGAAGACCGCTTGCTCTTCAAGGACGTGTGCCGGAAGATTGGCCTCGAAGTGCCCGCCTCGGCCGTCGTCACCAATATTCCCGAAGCCGTTGGTCTGGCCGACGAACTCGGTTATCCGGTCGTCATCCGGCCATCGTTCACGCTCGGCGGTACGGGCGGCTCGATTGCCTACAATCACGAGGAGTTCGCCGATGCCATCTCCCGCGCGCTCGATGCGAGCCCCGTCCATCAGGCGCTCATCGAGGAATCGGTCATGGGCTGGAAGGAATATGAGCTCGAGGTGATGCGCGATGTTCGCGACAACTTCGTGGTCATCTGCTCGATTGAGAACTTCGATCCGATGGGCATCCACACGGGCGATTCGATCACCGTCGCTCCCGCGCAGACCCTCACCGACAAGGAATACCAGCGGATGCGCGACGCCGCCGCCGCCGTCATCCGGGCGGTGGGCATCGAAACGGGCGGCTCGAACATTCAATTCGCCATCGATCCACAAACCGGCCGCATGGTGGTGATTGAAATGAATCCGCGCGTCTCCCGCAGCTCCGCGCTCGCGAGCAAGGCCACCGGCTTTCCCATTGCGAAGATCGCCGCAAAGCTCGCCGTCGGCATGACCCTCGATGAAATTCCGAACGACATTACTCGCAAGACGCCCTCTTGTTTCGAGCCGACGATCGATTACGTGGTCGCGAAGATTCCCAAATGGCAGTTTGAAAAGTTCCCCGGCAGCGATACGACGCTCACTACGCAGATGAAATCGGTCGGAGAAGTCATGGCCATCGGCCGCACCTTCCAGGAAGCCCTGTGCAAGGCCATTCGAGCACTCGAGCCGAGCACAGCCTGGCGCCCTCCCGCCGAAGTCACGACCGCGCTCCTGCGCGAAAAGCTGCACGTGCCCGGCCCGGACCGACTGCACTGGCTTTTCGAAGCGCTCGAGCGGGGCATGACCTCGGAAGAGGTCTGCGAGCTCACCAAGATCGATCCCTGGTTCATTCGCCAGCTGGAGGGAATGCTCGAGGTCGACCGCCGTGTCGCCCTTCGCACGCTTGAGAATTGCTCGCGGGAACTGCTGCTTGAATCGAAGCGTTCCGGAGCCAGCGACGAGGAAATCGCCAAACTTTGGAACGTAGCAGCGGCGGAGGTTCGGGCCCGACGCCAGGAGCTGGGCGTGCGCCCGGTTTTCAAGCGCGTGGATACGTGCGCGGCCGAATTCGAGTCGTTCACGCCCTATCTTTATTCCAGCTACGAGGAGGAAGACGAGTCCGCCCCCGTGGACCGTCCGAAAATCGTCATCCTTGGCAGCGGCCCGAACCGCATCGGGCAGGGAATTGAGTTCGATTATTGCTGCTGCCACGCCGCCTTCGCGCTCAAAGAAGACGGCTACGAGACGATTATGGTGAATTGCAATCCGGAAACCGTGTCGACCGACTACGACACCTCGGACCGCCTCTACTTCGAGCCCCTTACGCTCGAGGACGTGCTGGCGATTCTGGACCGTGAAAAGCCGCAGGGTGTGATCGTGCAGTTCGGCGGACAGACGCCTCTCAACCTCGCGCTCGAGCTCAAGCGCAATGGCGCTCAGATCATCGGCACCGATCCTGAATCGATCGACCTTGCCGAGGACCGCCGCCGGTTTGGCCGGCTGCTTGACGAGCTCAAGATTCTGCAGCCGCGAAATGCGACGGCTCTCGATCCCGAAGAGGCTGTGCGCGCCGCGACGGACATCGGCCTGCCGGTCCTCGTCCGCCCGAGTTACGTTCTCGGCGGCCGCTCGATGGTGATCGCCTATGACCTGAAAACGGTGAAGGAATATGTGACGCAGGCCGCACAGATCAGCACGGACTCCGACACCAAACGGCCCATTTTGATCGACCAATTCCTCGAGGACGCGACGGAGGTCGATGTAGACGCTCTCGCCGATGGTGAAGACGTGGTCATCGGGGGGATCATGGAGCACATTGAGGAAGCCGGGATCCACTCGGGCGATTCATCCTGCGTGCTGCCCTCGGTCACGCTCAAGGCGCCGGTCCTCGAAAGGATCCGAGATTACACGGCGCGTCTCGCTCGCGCCTTGCACGTTGTTGGCTTGATGAACGTGCAGTATGCGATCCAGCGCGATACCGTGTATGTCCTGGAGGTGAATCCCCGCGCCTCGCGCACGATTCCTTACGTCAGCAAGGCGACCGGCATACCGCTTGCGAAAGTTGCCGCGCGCTTGATGACTGGCCGCAAACTGAGTGAGCTGAATTTGCCGGTGATGGAAACAAACGGCATCAAGGAACTGGCCCTCCCGGATTTCTATGCTGTCAAGTCCCCCGTGTTCCCGTTCAACAAATTCCGTGGGGTGGACACGATTCTCGGCCCGGAAATGCGCTCGACCGGCGAGGTGATGGGTGTCTCCTCGACCTTCGGCCTGGCCTTTGCCAAAGCGCAACTCGCCGCTGGCCAGCGCTTGCCGTGCGCCGGCATCGTGTTCATGAGCGTAAACGACCACGATAAACGTCATGCCGCGAGCGTCGCCAAGGATCTCGCCAGCGCGGGATTGAAAATCATTGCCACGCGCGGCACCGCCGCGGCACTCCGGCAAGCAGGGATCGAAGTTGAGGAGGTGTACAAGGTGAACGAGGGGCGTCCCAACATCGTGGACCTGGTCAAGACGCGCAAGGTCGACCTGCTCATCAATACGCCCCTCGGGCGTGAATCGTTCTACGACGAAAAATCTATCCGTCGAGCTGCGATCCGGTATAACATCCCATGTATTACGACGCTTTCAGCTGCGAGCGCAGCTGCCCGGGGTATCCGCGCCATGGTCGGGCACGGCGCGGAGGTGGCCGCGGTCCAGGATTTCGGCCGCCGCAAGTCGGCAGCCTCGGCGGCTCCAGCCGAGCATTGAGGAGGAACCATGCGGTCACCCAATACAATTCCGGGAGTCATGGTTCTCGCCTCGCTCGGTGGCCGGTTGGCCCGCGGCGAAAGCGCGAGTTCGCTCCGCCCCTAGTCGCGGAGGTTCATCCCGGCAGGCTTGCCGGAATCGGGCTCCTTCCCGCTCGGCGGCGCGCGGTCGGGCTCGGGACGCCAAGCAGGTCACTCAGCAGCGGGAGGTAGCAACCAGTCATGGATCTCCACGGCATCTTTCCAGCGGTCACGACACCGTTTGCACCCGATGGCGCGGTCTCGCTTGAGCGCCTGCGTGACAATATCGCTCGCTATAACCGGGCGCGGCTCTCGGGCTACGTGCTGAACGGTTCGACGGGCGAATCGGTCCTTCTGCGTTGGGAGGAAATCGAGCGCGTGTGGGAGACGGCGAGGGAAGCGGCGGCGCCGGGAAGGCTCCTCATCGCGGGCACCGCCGCCGAATCGACAGCGGAAACGATTGAACACACCAACCGCGCCGCTTCTCTCGGGTGCGATGTAGCGCTCGTTCGCACGCCTCACTATTTCAAACCTCAGATGAAGGTGGAAGCCCTCGCGGAATACTATCTGCGTGTCGCGGATGCCGCGCGAATTCCGGTCATGGTTTACTCCGTGCCCATATTCACGCAGCTTACGGTCGAACGAACCCTCGTCGTGCGGGTTGCCGAGCACCCCAACATCATCGGGATGAAGGACAGCTCGGGGAACGTCCAGGGCGTCGCCGACATCATGGCCGCCGCGCCTGCGAATTTCCAGATGCTGGTGGGGTCGGCTTCCACTCTTCTTGAGTCCATCGAAAGAGGCGCTGTCGGCGGTATCCTGGCCCTGGCGTGCGCCTTTCCCGAAGCATGCGTGGAAATCTACGAAGCTTCACGAGATGGCGATCGAACGCGCGCCCGATCGCTTCAGCAAATGCTGATCGCGCCTGCCAAACTGTTCGGCCCGCAGTATGGCATCGCGGGCCTCAAGTTCGCCATGGACCGGTTGGGCTACTATGGCGGTTCGCCTCGACCGCCTCTGCTGCCTGTTGATCGAGCGGCACAGAGCGACATCGATGCCATGCTGGCCACGATTGTCGCCGAATCTGCGCCGCGGGCCAGCTAGCTCTGCGGACGTGAAACTCTGAATCGGGCACCTCGGGTGGTCATCCAATCGTGTCTGTGGTGATCGACGCTCACTCGCTACGGTATCTCTGCTCGGCTCTGCGGCCGGGTTCGCTTGAGCCCGCGATACCATGAGTCTCTCGCTTGAGTCGCACTGTCTCTCCTTTCGCGAAATACCCCAGACGACCAAGCTCTTTTCTGCTTTCCTTGAGGAATTCGACCGAGTCGCGCGCTACTACGCGCATCCTCCGACCGAAGCCGGCCTTGGCGCTGCAGCGAGCGAAGTCGGGATCTCTCCCGAGGTGCGTCGCAGTGTCGTAGAGATCCTGCGCGAGCAGAATCGGCGCTTCTCCGGGGACCCCACGACGGAGGGGAATATCGATCGCCTGGCGGCTGGCGCCGTCGCCATTGTGACCGGCCAGCAGGTGGGAATTTTTTCCGGACCGGCCTACAGCTTTTACAAGGCGATTTCTGCCGCTCGCTGCGCTCAGGAGGTCACCAGCCGCGGCATCGAAGCCGTGCCGATTTTCTGGCTCGCCACCGAAGACCATGACATCGCCGAAGTCAACCACTCCTACTGGAATACGCGAAGCGGTCTCGGCCGTTACGAATTGCCCGGCCGAGAGGAAGACGCCGGCCGCCGGGTCGGCGAGGTCGTTTTCGGTGAGGCCATCGAGCCGCTCGTGGCCCGAGCCTCTGCGAGCCTCGAAGGCGGGTACGCCCAAATCGTCGAGCGCGCCCTCCGGGAATCGTATGGCCCGAGCGAGACCTACGGCTCGGCGTTTGGAAAATTGATGGCGCGTTTGCTCGCCGGGCGAGGGATTATTTTCATCGATCCGCTCGACCGTCGCCTGCACCAGTTGGCGGCTCCGATCTACCGTCGCGCGCTCGAGGAAGCTGATTCGCTTCGCGAGGCGCTCCTGGCACGCTCGATGGAGCTCGATCGCTCCGGATTTCATGCGCAGGTGAAGGTCACTCGCGAGACCACGCTCGTCTTCTATAACCTGGAGGGCAAGCGACGCCCGCTACGAAGCCGCAATGAAAAATTCCTCGCGGGCAAGACGTTGTTCTCCCGGGAGGCGCTTATCTCCGCGCTGGAGAAGTCGCCCGAAGACTTCACGCCCAATGTACTTCTGCGGCCCATCGTGCAGGACACGCTGCTTCCGACCGCTGCCTACATCGGCGGTACCGCCGAGATCGCCTATACGGCCCAGACGCAGGTCGTATACGAGCAACTTCTTGGCCGGATGCCCGTCATTCTGCCTCGCGCGAGTTTCACGATCGTCGAAGCGCCCATGGCCGGTCTGCTTCTGAAGTATGGGCTCGATATCCGCGATTTCTTCCTCGGTCGCCAGCATCTCCGTGGGAAGATGGAGCGGAAATCGCTGCCGAGCGCGCTCAGGCGTCGCTTCGAAAGAGATGAGAAGATTGTTCGCCGCCTGCTGGCCGGTTATGACGAGCCGTTTGAGCGTCTCGATCGTACGCTGCTAGGGTCGCTGCGCTTGGCAGAACGCAAGATGCTCTACCAGTTCGCCAAGTTGAAGGCCAAGGCGGGCCGTGCCGAGGGCCTGCGCACCGGTGTTCTTGACCGCCATGAGCGCATCTTGGTTGACTCCGTTTACCCTCACCGCGGATTGCAGGAACGCAGCCTGTGTGCCTTGCCTTTTCTTGCGGCCTACGGGCTCGAATTGCTTGACGATCTCGCTCGGCGCAGTTCTCCATATGCTGCGGGCGAAGCCTCCTCCTGCGGGTACCGGCACCAGATCCTGGTTCTCTGACCTTGGATCTCGATCGGATTTGCCCGAGGCCGCACTCCCTATCCACGACTCACCACCGATCTGTCCTGGACTGGCCTTGCGATTCCCATGCTAAGATGGGGCGAATCCCAGCTCGTCTCTTGATCCTGCGGAGGATTGCCCACCATGAAAATGACGCCGGGGAAGCAGAAGGGCCTGAAGGCCGTGTCCGATTCGCGCGGTGTGATCGCCGCGGCGGCCATGGACCAGCGCGGCTCGCTCAGGACCGCCATCGCGAAAGAAAAGGGAGTGGACAAGGGGGAGGTCACCTCGAAGATGCTCGAGGAATTCAAGAGCGCCGTCGCCCGCGTTCTCACTCCTCACGCGAGTGCCATCCTTCTGGATCCCGAATATGGCCTCCCTGCCGCGAGGGAGCGCTCGAAGAACGCGGGCTTATTGCTCGCCTATGAGAACAGCGGCTACGACAATACGCGTCCCGGCCGGCTGCCCGATTTGCTTGATATTTGGTCGGTCCGGCGGCTGGTCGCCGCGGGTGCCGATTGCATCAAGATTTTGTTGTACTACACGCCCGTCGATGCGCCTGCGATCAACGAGATCAAGCATGCCTGGGTCGAGCGGATTGGCGGTGAATGCGCCGCCGCGGATGTTCCGTTTTTTCTCGAATTTGTCGGCTACGAAGAAGGAGGCGATGAAAAGGGGATCGGCTATGCACGCAAGAAGCCCGAGGTCGTAGTGCGCAGCATGGAGGAATTTTCCAAGCCCCAGTACGGCGTGGATGTTCTAAAGGTTGAGGTTCCGGTCAACATGGTCTTCGTCTCGGGCGCCCAGGCTTGTAAAGGAGAATCCGCCTACACGAGAGAACAAGCCAAGGAGCACTTTCGTCGCGCCGCCGCCGCGGCTAAAAAGCCGTTTATTTATCTTTCTGCGGGCGTGAGCAATGATGTCTTCAGCGAAACGCTCGAGCTCGCGGACGAAGCAGGGGTGAATTTTGCCGGAGTTCTCTGCGGCCGGGCTACCTGGAAGGACGGGATCCCGGTGTATGCCAAGCGGGGTGTGAAAGCGCTCGAGGATTGGCTGGCCGATCAGGGCGTAAGAAATATCGAGAATGTGAACGCTCGGTTGAAGGCCGCCAAGCCCTGGTTCAGCTTTTACGGCGCTGCCGCGCTTGCCGATTAGCACCGGACTTTCGCTGTGTCTCGGCTGGCCACTCGACCGGCAGCCTCCCAACATGACCACCGGACCTAGCCATTCGTTCACGCGCACGCTCCAGATCCGCACGTCGCGTCGAACCGAACTCAAGAACATCACCGCCGAAATTGAGCAGGCCGCGCGCGATTCCGGGTGCACCGATGGAGTGTGCCATCTCTACGTCCCGCACACGACCGCTGGTGTGCTCATCAACGAAGGGGACGATCCCCATGTCGCGCGCGACATCGAAGCTGCGCTCGATCGATTGGTCCCACAATCGGGAAGCTACCGGCATCGAGAGGGAAATTCCGATTCGCACATCAAGACCGCGCTCATCGGCTCGTCCGAGAGCGTATGGATCGAAAAGGGCCGCCTTCTGCTCGGCCGCTGGCAGGCCATCTTTTACGCCGAATTCGACGGGCCGCGCTCTCGCGAATTGCACGTTAAGATCGTTCCCGATCCCCCCCGGTGAGCTCATCCGGGGCGTTCTCGAGGCTCCTGCGCTACAATCTTCAGCAATGACCCTCGGCATATACATTCAAGTGCCTTTTTGTCAGACCAAGTGCACCTACTGTAACTTCCATACGGGCGTGGTCTCGCGCGACCGCTACGAGCCGTACGCCCGAGCCGTCTGCCGCGAAATCTCCGAAGCGGCTTCATCGGTCGGGCCGATCGTCGACACCGCCTACTTCGGCGGCGGCACCCCGAGCCTGCTCGAGCCGTCCGCGCTCGCAAGTATTCTCGATACCCTGCGCAGCATGCATCGCACGGAGTCGCTCGAAGCCACGCTCGAGGCTGATCCTGAAACGATCACGCCTCCAAAGGCATCCGAATGGCTCGCGGTCGGTTTCAACCGGATCAGCCTGGGCGTGCAGTCGTTCGATGACGGCGAACTCCGGTCGGCTGGCCGGATGCACCGGCGGGCCGATACCTGTCGCGCCGCAGAATGTCTTCGTGAAGCCGGCTTCAGAAATATCAGCATGGACTTGATCGCCGGGCTTCCGCATCAGACCGACGTATCCTGGGAGCGCTCGGTCGGCGAGCTCCTTCGCCTTCGCCCCGAGCACATCTCGATCTACATGCTAGAGATCGACGAAGGCAGCCGGCTCGGCCAGGAGTCGCTCGCTGGCGGCAGCCGCTACGGCGCCGGCGCGATTCCTACAGAAGACGGAATGGTCGACTTCTATGAGTCGGCGTGCCGGCGCCTCGCGGCGGAAGGCTACGACCACTACGAAATCTCGAATTGGGCATTGCCGGGCCGGCGCTCGCGCCACAATTTGAAATATTGGCGCCGTGAACCCTATCTCGGCTTCGGCGCCGGCGCACATTCTTTCGACGGCCGCAGGCGTTGGGCGAACGTCCACGACGCGGCGCACTATGTTCGATCGATCGGGCAGGGCATTTCGCCGCGTGGGCAGGTCGAGACCGTCACGGCTGCCCAAGCGCTCGAAGAAGAGTTTTTCCTCGGCTTGCGCCAGCTCGAAGGCATCGATCTTCGCCGCATTGAGCGCGAGTGCGACCCAAGCCTTAGCGATCGGTTCGCGGCCCTGCTCGGAAACATCCGAAGCCTTCGTTCCTCGGGCCTTGTCGAGTTCGACGGTACCCGCCTCCGCCTCGCGCCCGAGCGCCTGGCGGTTTCCAATGAGGTGCTCGTCGCCTTGCTCGGCTGACGGGCTCAGGATCGCGGTCCCCGGTCGGTCGATGGGGATCGCAGCCGGTTCCGAGGCTACTGTTCGGGTGGCCTAATTCTCAAGACCTAGCATGCGGATCTTATGTAGGAGGGTTTTGTAGGAGACGCCGAGACTTTCAGCCGCACGGGTCTTGTTCCATTTCGATTCGCGCAGGGCAACCTGTATCTTGAACCGCTCTACATGCGTCACGGCACGCTGGGATACTTCTTCGAGCGGGCCTTCCCAGAGGAATTGCTCCTCGAGCATTCCATCGGGCATTTCCTCCGGCTCGGGTCTTTCGGAAGGCAACTGCAGAGCCGCCGTATCGATCCACGGGCCATTCCCCAGGATCACGGCTCGCTCGATGGCATTCTGGAGTTCCCGGACGTTTCCCGGCCAGGGATAACTCCGCAGCCGCGCGCGGGCGTCTTCGGTCAATTCAAGAGATGGTTTCCGGAACTCGCGCCTGAAACGATCGAGAAAATGTCCCGCGAGTAGCAGCACATCATCACCGCGGTCGCGGAGCGGCGGAATCGTGATGGGTACGGCTGCGATGCGAAAATACAGGTCTTCGCGGAATGTCTTGTCGGCGACGGCGGATCTCAAGTCCTTGTTGGTGGCCGTCAGAATTCGCGCGTTCACCTCGATTTCCTGGATTCCGCCCACGCGCTCGAACCTCTTCTCCTCGAGCACGCGAAGCAGCTTGCTCTGGATCGAGAGCGGCAGCTCGCCGATCTCGTCAAGGAACAGCGTCCCGCCTTGTGCGAGTTCGAGCTTCCCGAGCTTTCGCGCCCCCGCCCCGGTATACGCTCCGCGCTCGTGGCCGAAGAGCTCGTTTTCGACCAGCCCTTCGGGAATCGCCGCGCAGTTGAGCGCCACGAAGGGACGGTCCGCCCGCGGGCTGAGGTGATGGATGGCGCGCGCGAAGAGTTCTTTTCCGGTCCCGCTTTCACCGAGCAGGAGGACGGTCGAGTCTGTGGCGGCAACGCGCTGCGTCATCTGGCTAGCTTGCTTCATCTTGTCGTGCTCGGCGACGATCCGCGGAAAACCATACCGCGCGGCATATTCCTCCCGCAGCAGCAGATTTTCGCGGAGCAACTCCTGCTGCTTCGCTGCCCGTTCAAGCACTAACTTCAGATGATCAAGGTCCACCGGCTTCTGGATGAAATCGAACGCGCCTTCCTTCATCGCCGTCACGGCCTCTTCGACCGACCCATACGCCGTGACCAGAATGACCGGAAGCGTCGGCTCGACGCGCCTCGCCTCGCGCAGCACATCGATCCCTGAATTCCCCGGGAGTTTCAAGTCCGAAAGGACGAGCAGATAGCGACGGCTGCGGACCTTTTCGATCGCGGTATTCCCGTCGGGCGCTTCTTCGACCGCATAGCCGGCACGCTCCAGCGCCTTGCGGAGCATCGCCCGCAGCTCGGCCTTGTCTTCGACCAGTAGGATGGGCTCCATCCGGAGGGTTTCTAGCGCGACCAGCCGGGATCGCCGCCGGCCTTGCGCAGGTCGTCTTCGGCGTCTGAGATGGCTTGCTCGTCTGCCTCGATCTCTTTCTTCTTCGCGTCGATCTTGGCGGTTTTCGCGGTGATGTCGCTGCGCGTCAATTCCTGCTGCATGGCCTTCATCGGATCGTTGTAGTACTGCAGGTTGAGTTCGCCGAGTTCTCGCTGCATCACCTGAAGCTCCTGCTGATCTTGCTCGAGCTTGTGGTGCAGTGTTGCGAATTTGTCGCGCCATTTCTTTTCATCGTTACTCGTCGTGGACCCGCCAGCCTCTGAGGCCGGTGTGGATTGGGCCGCCGGAGCTGCGCCGACCGACGATATGCCGCCGGCGGTCGGGATGTTGTCGTTCGTGAACACCCGGGAAGGCTTCGATGCGTCCTTCTTTTTCTGCTTGGCTCGACGCGCCGCCTCTGCGAGCGAGTCCGGTTGCGATGGGGCGGCCGCAGCGGATGGCTCCGCCTGAGCGGGACCGGCTCCCGACTGCGATGGCGCCTGCCGCTCCCCGGTCGATGCCGGGCCCTGCGGCACGCCCGAGCCGTTTGCCGGGACGATGAGTATCGCCAGAGCTGCAGCGGCCGATAAGAGAACTCTTCGCATGAGTGATCGCCTCCTGGGAGCCATCGCGTCCGAACGTGTCCCGTACTAGTTTAGCTGCGGCCAGCTTCGGAAGGGAATAGAGAGGGCGACGGCTCCTGACGCAAAGGTAACCACAAGAGAAACTCCGCGCCGCCGCCCTGGCGATTGCGGGCCTCGATCGTGCCGCCGTGCTGGAGAGCCACCTTCTGCACTACGGCGAGGCCCAGGCCGGTGCCTTCGGACTTCGTCGTATAGAAGGGCAGGAAGATCTTCTGCAGGTCGTGCTCCGGAATACCGGGCCCGTTGTCGGCCACGCACAGCCGCTGCCATTTCCGCCCGCCCAAGTCCTCGATCGTGCCCCGGATGATCACCTGCGGTGATTTCCCGCCCTCTCGCGCAGCTTCTGCGGCATTGCGAGTCAAATTCAACAGCGCCTGCCGGATCAGGGCTTCGTCCCCGGGCAGCTCTTCAAACGTTCCTTGCCACTCGACTCGACACTGGGGGAGGGCGTCATGCAGTTCTTCGGCGACGCGCTCGATGAGCGTCTGCATCGGAACCGTCTCGTAGCAGATTTCGAGCGGTTTGGCGAAGCGCAGGAATTCGGTCACCACGTGAGTGAGCGAACGCGTTTGATCGAGGATCCGCTCGGCCGAGTCGCGCGTTTCTCCGGGACCTAGTTCGCTGCGGATCATCTGGGCGTAGCCCGAAATCGTCGCCAGCGCGTTCTTGAATTCGTGCGCGATGCCCGCGGACATCTCGCCGAGCGCAGCGAGGTTCTCCTTCCACCGGATCTGCTTTTGGAGCGCGCTCAACTCCGTCAAATCGCTCATCAAGCAGAGCGCGCCGCTCGCTTTCATATCGGCCGCGACCGCCCGGTTTCCGACTCTGGTTCGCACGGCATTCCGGACCGCTCGGTAAACCGGTGAAATCGTCACGCCCAGGCGGCGGACCTCGCCTTGCGTGGTGACGTGCTCCACTTCGCCGCGCTGGAATATCTTGCCGTCCCGCAGGCACGCGGTCAGCATCCTCGTGAGCTCCGAATCGCCTCCCAGGATCTCTTTGTAGGAACGATATCGCAATGACCGAATGCCCAGGGCTCCCTCCGCCGCCGGGTTGGTCGTGCTGATCGCGCCTGTGGCGTTCACGAGCAGCAGCCCGGTCGGCATATTGCGCGTCACTTCCTCGGTCAGCCGCTCCGATTCCTGCGCGCGTTCCTGCGCGAGTGAGTGCAGCCGAGCGAGCTCCTTCTCCTGCGCCCGCAGCTTTTCGATCACGCCCTGCATCGACGCCGCCATGAAAGCAGACGGATTCTCGGTGTCGGGCTTCGGACTTGCCCAGTCGTTTGACGATCGGGACGGCTTCCCTTGAAAAAAGTTTCGGAGGAGCACTATGGAGGCCAGT
>DATMRE010000194.1:0-21916 GCA_035566475.1 Verrucomicrobiia bacterium
GGGGGGGGGGGGGGGGGGGGGGGGGGGGGGGCCGCCTCCAAGGCCGTTGGTCTTCTGGCAATCGGGCTGCGATGCCCGTTGCAGTAGGGGAAAACGGTTCACTATAATGCAAGTGTTGCCTGGAGAATCTACAGACGTAAAGCGGGCCCCGGCTGAGCTGATGCGCAGAGCGGACGATTCAAGACCGTTCGAAGGCGTCGAGAGACGCCGTACTCCGGGCGTCGCTCGAGACGTCCCCGATAGCAATGAAGTCAACGTTTTCCATGAGCTCGGCAAGGCCCTCACATCCTCTCTTCAGCTCGACCAAGTGCTTTCCACAATCATGGAAAAGATCAACGAGGTGCTCCGCCCTGACACGTGGTCTCTGCTGTTGATGGACGTCGAGAAAAACGAGCTGTTCTTCCAGATCGCCACCGGCCAGGGCGCCGAGGCGCTCAAGGATGTCCGCATCAAGGTCGGCCAGGGACTGGCGGGTTGGGTGGCGAAGACGGGCGAAGCCGTCGTGGTGCCGGACACGACCAAGGATTCACGTTTCTTCGGGCGACTCGATGAGCAGACCAAGATGGAAACTCGCTCGATCGTCGCCGTCCCGGTTCGTTTCCGCGACCAGTGCCTCGGCGTCATCGAGTTGATCAACTGCATCGGCCCCGACGGCTGCTTCAGCCAGCGAGACCTCGCACTGCTCGAGGCCCTTGCCGATTACGCCGCTATCGCGATCGAGAATGCCCGGCATGTCCAGCGGATTCACGAGCTGACCATCACCGATGATTGTACGAGCCTCTATAACGCCCGACACTTGAATTTCATGCTGGATACAGAAATTTACCGCTCCCACCGCTACTCGTTCGAATTCTCCCTGATTTTTATCGATCTCGACCATTTCAAGAACGTCAACGATACCTATGGGCATCTGGTAGGTTCGAAGCTGCTCTCGGAGATTGGTGAGGCCGTCAAGGAAAAGTGCCGGCTGATCGATATGGCCTTCCGCTACGGAGGCGACGAATTTGTCATTCTGCTCCCGCAGACCCCCAAAGAAAACGCCCTCGGCGTGGCGCGCCGCCTTCATAAACTGATCCGCGAAACGGTGTGGCTCAGGGAGGCCGGCGTCAACGCGCACGTTACCGCGAGCGTCGGCGTGGCATCCTACCCCGCCGATTCTCGGACAAAAGCCGAACTCTTGCATCTTGCGGATGAAGCGATGTACGTGGTGAAGAACTCCACTCGCGACAGCGTCGCCGTCTGCGGTGCCGGTCTCCTCCCGCGGTCGTAGTCGGTTAGATCAACCATCCGAGTCAGGGTGTCTCGCTCGGATCGGCCGAGCCCGCAAACCGGCTCAGAAGGCCCCGACGCATTTGTTCGCCGCACACCCCTCATCTATACTCGGCTTCTAAGCTCCCTGGGGTCGGTCTCGGGCCCTTCACGGCGCAGGGAAGGAGAGCGGAGGGAAGCTGCACATTGCGGAACCGGGAAACAGCCCGATATGCACGCTTGGCGGCGATCGCCGCCGGCGTCCTCGCGCTCGTGGTTGCCGGCGTGTACCTCGAGCGGGCCCGG
Source organism: Verrucomicrobiia bacterium (assembly GCA_035566475.1). Lineage (GTDB taxonomy): Bacteria > Acidobacteriota > Terriglobia > Acidiferrales > UBA7541 > Palsa-295. The sequence goes on from DATMRE010000194.1 coordinate 1,555, forward strand.
CGAGAGGCGCGTGCTCGCCGTGACGCCCCTCCCATGGTCCCGGCAACGGTCGAGCGGCAGCAGGCCGAGTTCACCTTCTCGAAGGTCGAGCAAGACCGAACCCTGTACACGATCCGCGCCTCCCGCGCCACTCAGTACAAGGACCAGAATCGCGCTCTGCTTGAGGATGTATGGATCACGATCTATGGCCGCGAGAGAAACCGCAACGATAACATTCACACTCGCGAATGCAGCTATGAGCCGGCAACAGGCGCCATTCGCTGCGCGGGCGAGGTTCAGATCGACATCGAGGGCGCGAACCCCGCCTCCGGCAAGCCAGCCGACAAGCGGCTCGAAGTGAAAACGCGTGATCTCTCCTTCAACCGCGAGACGGGCGAAGCCTCGACGGCCGAGGCGGTGGAATTCCGCTTCCCTGCCGGCGAGGGCCGAGGCCTGGGTGTCCGCTACAGCACGCGCGATTCGGTTGTGCGCATCGAGCACTCGGTTGAATTGAATCTCACTGCATCCCCATCGACCGAAGGCCTCCCGGAGGCCGTTACGGGCAGCAGCCTTGAAATTCGCCGGAATGAGCGTGTCCTGGAACTCGGTGGTCCGGCGGTTGTCCGCCAAGGCTCCCGCGGGCTTTCAGCGGACAAGATTTCAATCCAGCTAGATGAGAATTATCAAGCGCGTCGCGCGGTTGCCGAGGGCCACGCCGCGATTCACGCGGGCGAGGGAGGGGCCAAGATTTCGGTTTCGGCCGACAAATTCGATAGTCTGCTATTCCCGAATGGCTGGGCCGAGCGCATCATCGCGAGCGGGAAGTTCGTCGGAACGCGCCAAACCGCTTCCGGAACCGAAACTTTCAGGGCTGCGCATGTCGAATTCGCGATGTTGCCCGAGCACAATCTCGTGAAAGAGATGACGGCGACCGGCGGCGTGACGGCGGAGTCGCGGCAGGAGGGAGGTGCGCATCTTCTCAAGACTGAGGCGCTGCGCGTCACGTTTTCTCCGCGCGAATCCGCCAAGCAGAAGACGGCCGAGCAGCGGATCGAGCGGGCCGAGACCATGGCTCCGGGGACGATCGAATCAAGAAGTGGGAATGAAATCACGAGCCTGCGCGCCCATCGATTCGTCGCGAACCTGAGCGCAACCGGCCGCCTCGACACATTGTTCGGGCATTCCGGCGTCGAAATCCGGAGGCAGCCCCCGAGCGGCGCCGCCCAGCACAGCTCCGCTCTCGAGCTGGTCGCGGCGTTCGGAGCCGACGGCGAATGGGACAGGCTCGTTGAAACCGGAAATGTTCGATTCGAGCAAGCCGACCGCCGGGCCGTCGCCGACCGCGCAGAAATCGTCCGCGCCTCAGCCATGATTACGCTCGACGGCTCGCCCGGGATTTCCGACTCGCTCGGCAGCACGACCGCCCGAAGCATGGCCATCAATCAACAGTCGGGCGAACTCCGTGCCGTCGGCCGTGTCGTCTCGACCTATCTGGCAGGCAGCGAGCGGGATGCCGTTTCTCTCGGTTCCGGTCCCGCTCACATTACCGCCGACTCGCTCGCCGCCTCGACCACCTCCGGCCACGTCGCCTACACAGGCCACGCGCGGTTATGGCAGGGCGAATCGGTTCTCGAAGCAGACCAGATTGAACTCTGGCGCGATGACAGGAAGATCGAGGCCACCTCCCATGTCGTCGCCGTTTTCCCGCAAGCTTCGAGCCCATTCGCAAAGCACCCGGCGAAGTCGCCCGGCGCACCATCTCTGCCGACGGTTTGGAATGTTCGCGCCCCGGTTCTGACGTATTGGAGCGACCAGGCGAAGGCCCATCTGGAGGGCGGCGTCATCGCCAGCTCCGACGAGGGCTCGATCGAATCCCGTACCCTCGATGCGTTCCTCACCGCTTCGGGACCGACGCCGGACTCGGCAGGAGCTTCCCCGGGTCGCCCGAAGGCTCCTAGAGGCTCGGTCGACCCCCTCGGAGGGCGACAGTTGGATCGCGTGCTTGCCGAGGGAGCCGTGGTGGTGCGCCAGGGCGGCCGCCGGGCGATGGCGGAGCGGGCCGAGTACACAGCCGACGGAAAGTTCGTACTTTCAGGCGGCCGGCCCACTCTAACTGATGCCTCTAGCGACACAACCACCGGCCATTCGTTGACCTTCTTTGTTGCGAATGATACGATTTTGATTGATTCCCAGGAAGGTTTCCGCACTCTGACCAGGCACCGGGTTGAGAAATGAAACGGCATGTTGAAACTCCAGGCCGCCGATCTACGGAAGTCCTATAGGGGTCGGAGGGTAGTCGACGACGTTAATCTAGAGATTCGACAGGGCGAAGTGGTCGGGCTGCTCGGGCCGAATGGTGCAGGAAAGACCACGACGTTTTACATTCTGGTCGGACTGTCCCGTCCGGACTACGGGCGTGTATTGTTGGACGGCGAGGACATTACGGACCTCCCAATGTATCTGCGGGCCCGCGGCGGCATCAGCTACCTCCCCCAAGAGCCTTCCGTTTTTCGGAAACTGACGGTCGAAGAGAATCTTCTTGCGGTTCTCGAGACGTTGTCGTTGACCCCGGAGCAGAGACGCGACCGGGTCGAGGAACTATTGGTGCAGATGGGACTGGAAGCGGTGCGATACAGTCGGGCCTACGTTCTCTCCGGAGGAGAGCGGAGGCGACTGGAAATTGCCCGCTCGCTCGTACTATCACCCTCGTTCATGCTGCTAGACGAGCCGTTTGCCGGGATTGATCCGCTGACGGTTATCGATATTCAAAAAATCATCGCCGACCTCAGCGCCGCCGGGATCGGCGTTCTGGTTACCGATCATAATGTGCGAGACACGCTCGCCGTCACCAACCGCGCTTATATCATCAGCGAGGGGAAAATCCTCGCCACCGGAACGCCGGGTGAGCTGTCGACGAATGCCGAGGTGCGCCGCATCTATCTTGGAGAGGGCTTTCGGCTAAACTAAGCGCTATGAATTGGCTTGCACCTAAACTGAACCTCCGCGTCGCGCAGAAGCAGATTCTGACGCCGGGCCTTGTTCAGATGGTCAGCGTGCTGGCGTTGAATCGGCTGGAACTTCGGGAAATGATCAACCAGGAGATCATGGAGAACCCGGTTCTTGAAGAACTCGCTGAGGAGAATACGGCTGCCGATAGCTATACGGACGAGGCTTTTCTCAAGAAGGAGACCGAAAAGGTCCCCGAGACCGAAGCCGCAAATCCCTTCGATGAGTTCGATTTTGGCTCCTTCTTCACCCAGTACCTGGATACCGGAGGGGACCGCACGGCCAGCAGCGAACACGAAGACATTGAGAAGCCCTCCTTCGACAAGTTCCTCTCTTCGCCTGCAAGTCTGAGCGATCATCTCACCTGGCAGCTGAGCGTGAGCATCAGCACGGAAACCGTCCGCAAGATCGCCGAATCGATCATCGGCAATCTGGATGAAAACGGCTACCTGACGGCAACGCTCGATGAGATCGCGCAATCGGGCAATTATTCAGCCGAAGATGTGGAGGAAGCGCTCGCGATGGTGCAGGAGTTCGATCCTCCAGGTACCGGAGCGCGGACCTTGGAGGAATGCCTGCTGCTGCAGCTGAAAGTGATTGACCCGCAGAATACGCTCGCGCAGCAGATCATCTCCGAGCATCTGAAGCTCCTGCAAAACAATCAACTGAAGGAAGTCGCGCGCGCTCTCAACCGGCCGGTGGAGCTGGTGAAGCGCGCCGTCGACGTGATCAAGCGCCTTGATCCCAAGCCTGGCCTGCGCTACAACAAGATCGAGCCGCGGCTCGTCGAACCCGATGTTCAGTTTCGCAAGGTGGACGGCGAATGGCAGGTGTTCATGAACGACGACGACCTTCCGCAACTTCGCCTGAATCCGACCTATCGTCGTCTGCTGGCCCGCGACGCCGCCGACCGCGACGTGCGCAACTACGTGAAGGAGCGCTTCACGGCCGCCATCCAATTGATGAAGAACATCGAGCAACGCAAGCACACGATCATTCGCGTTTGCCATTCGATCCTGCGCCGCCAGAGCGACTACCTCGACTACGGCCCCGACCACCTGAAACCGATGATGATCAAGGAGGTCGCCGAAGAGGTCGGGGTCCATCCTTCGACCGTCAGCCGTGCGGTTGCGAACAAGTACGTCCACACGCCGCAAGGCGTGCTGGAACTCCGCAGCTTCTTCTCCGAATCGGTCAACGGACCGCAGGGAAGCGACATGTCTCTTTTGTCGCTCAAGCGGCGCGTCAAGCAAATGATCGAAGCAGAAGACGCAGCCCACCCTCTCACCGACGAGCAGATAACAAAAAGGCTCAGCGAAGAAGGCATCCACGTCACCCGTCGCACCGTCGCGAAATACCGCGAGGACCTGCGCATCCCGAGCACGCACCGCCGCCGGGTGAAGGCCTAGACACTGGCTGCCGTGACGCGCCCCGTCAGGAAGCATGACGCGCGACAGCTTGTCATTCTGACCGGGCTTTCCGGTTCCGGCAAAGGCTCGGTTCTCAACACCTTCGAAGATTTGGGTTTCTACTGCGTGGATAATCTTCCGGTTGCGCTGATCCCCACCTTCAGCGAGCTGTACGAGCAGGGCCGCGGCGAAATCGACCGTGCCGCGCTGCTTGTCGATGCCCGCGAGGGCGAGCAGATTGAGAAGCTTCCGAGGGTGTATCGCGCGCTGAGCGCCGAGCATCCGGCCGCGCTTGTTTTCATCGAAGCGAGCGACGACGCCTTGATGCGCCGCTTCAGCGAGACTCGCCGCCCGCACCCGCTCGGACAGGGTGGATCGATTGCCGATGGCATCCGCGAGGAACGCCGCCGCATGGCGCCCATCCGCCGTCTCGCCGAGGTGGTCATCGACACGACGAAATTCAACGTCCACGAGTTGCGTCAGTTCATCATCGATCGCTTCCAGAATCCGGGGCGCCGGCCCCTGCTCATTTCCGTGGTGAGTTTCGGATTCCGCTATGGCAACCCGGCCGATGCGGACCTCGTGTTCGACGTGCGCTTTTTGCCCAATCCGCACTTTGTCCAGCGCTTGCGCCCGTTCAGCGGCAAGGATCCTCGCGTCGCCCGCTACATTCGTTCGTTCCCGCAGACGGGACAATTTCTGCGTCGCATCGAAAGCCTGCTGGCCTATCTGATTCCCCACTACATCCGGGAAGGGAAGAGCTATTTGACGATCGCGCTCGGCTGCACCGGCGGACGGCACCGGTCCGTCGCGCTGGCAGAGGTGATTCGCCGCGCGTTGAAGCGTCGGGGGTATCTGACGAAGGTCGTGCACCGCGACCTGGACAAGTCGGTATCTTGACTTTTGCTGCGCGCCAACCTAGGGTTGGTGATTTCGGTAGGAGCGCCTGAGGCCATGGGAGCCATTCCGCCCTTGAGAGAACGAGACGAAATTCGGCGGCTGCTCGAGCACTTGCGCCCCTACCTGCCGCTTCTGATTCTCGGCGTTCTGCTGATCGCGGTCATGGGGACGACCGACGGCCTGGCTGCCTTCGCGATCAAACCCGCTCTGGACGTAGTTCTCAATCCTCGTTCGACGGTGCAGAAGCTCGCTTTGTTCAAACTACCCGGCACCGAGCACGTCGTCTATCTGAACTCCTTTGTACCTTCGCGCATCCACCACGTTTGGTCCGTTTTTGCCGTGGCGCTGCTGCTTCTCTTCCTAATCAAGGGAGTCGCGGAGTTTTTCGGCAGCACGTTGATCCAGTACGTGGGCCTTTCGAGCGTTACCGATCTGCGAAACAAGGTTTACAGCAAGGTCGTGCAGCAGCCCGTCGGCTTTTTCGAGCACAACCCGGTCGGCCGCGTGATGTCGGCGGTGATCAGCGACATCGAGCAGATGCGCAGCGCTTTCTCCGATTGGCTCGCCGATTTCTTTCGCCAGGTCTTCAGTCTGATCGCCTTTGTCCTTGTGCTCCTGTTCATCGACTGGAGGATGGCCGTCGGATCGGCGGTTCTGATTCCGCTCGTCGTGTGGCCGATCGGCAAGCTCGGACGCCGCATCCGCCGATCGTCTGAAAAGAGCCGTTCCCGGCTCGCGGATCTGAGCCAGATCCTCGAGGAGACGGTGAGCGGAAATCGCGTCGTGAAAGCCTTCGGGATGGAGGGGTTTGAAATCGGAAAGTTCCGCGCCGCCTCTCGAAACCTCCTCCGCGAGAACATGCGTTGGATTCGAGCGCTCGCGGCCACCTCGCCTCTGATGGACATTCTCGGTGCCGTGGTGATCTCCGTCATCCTGCTCTATGCTCGAGGTGAAATCAAAATCGGCCGCATGACGATCGGCTCCTTCGGCGCGTTCACGTTCGCGCTCTTCAAGGCTTATGAACCCGTCAAGCGCATCGGCAACATTTACCAGCTCTTCCTGCAGGCGGTCGGAATTTCATCGCAGGTCTTCGCTTTCCTCGATTTGCCCGAAGAAGCGATGGATGCGCCTGGCGCGAGGGCGCTCGCGGGCTTTGCTGAATCGATCGAGTTTGACGGCGCAAGCTTCGCCTACGACGGGGGGCCGCTGATCCTGAAGGGAGTCGACCTGCGAGTCCCGGCCGGTGCGGTCGTCGCGATCGTAGGTTCGAGCGGGGCCGGGAAGACGACGCTCGTGAATCTGCTGCCCCGGTTTTATACCCCGACGGCGGGTTCCGTGCGTATCGACGGCCACGACCTGCGCAGCGTCACGCTGCGCACGCTTCGAGAGCAGATGGCCATCGTTACGCAGGAAACGATCCTGTTCAACGACACCATTTGGAACAATCTCTGCTACGGTCGACCGGACATGCCGGAGGAGAAGGTGATTGCCGCGGCAAAAGCGGCGCACGCGCACGAGTTCATTACCCAGATGTCCCGAGGGTATCAAACCGTCGTCGGCGATCGCGGCCAGCGGCTTTCCGGCGGCCAGCGACAACGGCTGGCCATCGCGCGGGCGCTCTTGAAGGATGCGCCCATCCTCATCCTGGACGAGGCCACCTCAGAACTCGACTCGGAATCGGAAATGCTAGTCCAGGGTGCGCTCAACAATCTGATGACGGGCCGCACGGTTTTCGTAATCGCGCACCGCCTATCGACCATACGCCGCGCGGACAGGATCGCGGTGCTCGATGGTGGCACCATCCGGGAGCTCGGCACGCACGAAGAACTTCTTGCTCGCGGAGGCGTCTATGCCCGGCTTTACGAGATGCAATTCCGCGATGCCGAACCCGCGGCCCGCTCTCTAGGTGCGGTGTGATGATGACTGATAGAGGCCCGCAATCGGCCCCGGGGGGCGCCTCGAGTGATTCGGCCGCGGCTGTGAGGCCGCCAGCGGGCGCCCTCAAATCAATGACCGGCTTCGCGCAGGCCCGCACCACCGAGAATGGCTGGAGCTTGCGCATCTCCGTGCGGGCCGTCAACCACCGGTTCCTTGACTTGCACCTGCGCGTGCCCGAGGGCTTCGAGCCGGTCGAGCCGCGCATCCGCCAGATCATCCGCGAGCGCATCCGCCGCGGCCATCTCGATGTCACCCTGCACTATGAACTGGCCGGCCCGTCGGCCGTGGGAGTGAATCGCGAGGTGGCCGCGGCCTATGTCGAGGCCGCCAACGCACTGCGGAAACAATTTGGCATCGAGACCGAGCCAGACCTCGCGTCGATCCTCCGCCTGCCCGGCGTCATCGGGCCGCGCGCGGCTTCGCTCGACGAGGAGCTCGCCGGCCTCGAGGCTGTCGTGGCCCAATGTCTGGTCCAGGCCCTCGACAGGCTCGACCGCATGCGCGAGCAGGAAGCCGGCCTCCTCCGCGAGGAAATGGTCGGCCGCCTCGGCACGATCGCGATCCTCGCCGGGAAAGTGGAAGTGCTCGCGGAGCGCGCCCGCCCGGCATTTGCCAAGCGGCTGGAGATGCGTCTGAAGGAGCTGCTCGGTGAAGTGCAGCTCGACCCCGCGCGTCTCGCTCAGGAAGCGGCGATGGCCGCCGAGCGCAGTGACGTGTCCGAGGAACTGCTGCGCCTGCGGAGTCACGTCGAACAATTCGAATCCTTGCTCACCACCGCGGCGGAGGTGGGGAAGAAACTCGATTTCTTGCTCCAGGAAATGCAGCGCGAGGCAAACACTCTGCTCTCGAAGACTCCGGGCAATGAAGCCGAAGGCCTGGCGATCGCGCAGTTCGCGCTTGAAATCAAATCGGAGATCGAAAAATTGCGGGAACAGGTGCAGAACATCGAATGAGCGAAGCGGAGCCGCTCGTCCTGATCGTTTCCGGTCCGTCGGGTTCGGGGAAATCCACGCTGGTAAAGAAACTTCTGCAGCTGCCCGGGACGATGCTATCGGTTTCGTGCACCACGCGTTCTCCGCGCGAGACGGAGAGCGATGGCAAGTGGTACAATTTCGTATCGGAAGCCGAATTCCACCAGATGGTCACGAGGGGCGAATTTCTCGAATACGCGCAGGTGTTTGGCAAGAATTGGTACGGCACTCCGAGGAAGTGGCTCGACGAAGCCCGTACTGAACACAAGGATCTCGTGCTCGAGATTGACGTGCAGGGTGCCTTGCAGGTAAAGCAGAAACTACCGGCTGCGGTGGCGATTTTCGTCTTGGCGCCTTCGCGCGCCGATGTCGAACAGCGTATCCGGGCTCGCGGGCAGGATTCGGAAGACGAAATTCGGCGGCGGCTCGAGCGCGCTCGTCAGGAGATGATGACCTACCGCAGCTACGATTTTGCGGTCATCAACGACGACCTTGATCGTGCGGGCAAAGAGCTGCAGGCCATTGCGCTCGGCTCGCGCTGCCTCGTGACCCGTCGAGAAGAACGGATTCGTGAAATCCTGAAGTCCTTTGGAGGCTGACCTTTGACTGTTTCGAAGCAGGCACCGGAGAGCCAGTTCGCGTATGTCGTCGTCGTTGCGCGCCGTGCTCGGCAGTTGATGATCGGCGGGCGGCCCATGGTTGAGAACCCGAGATCGCGCAAGACGTCGCGAATTGCGGAAGAAGAACTGCAGAAGGGGCTTCTCGAATACCAGCTGCCCGAATCGATGGAGCCGGACGACAAGGATGGAAAGCGGCGGAAGTCTTAGTCGGCCGCGGATTCGATGAAGATTGCCCTTGGGGTTACCGGAGGCGTGGCGGCGTATAAGGCCGCCGAGCTGGTCCGCCGTCTGCAGCAAGAGAAGCTGGACGTGCAGGTGGTGATGACCCGTGCGGCCCAGCAATTCATCACCCCGCTCACATTCGCTGCGCTCACCGGAAAGAAAGTCATCACCGAGATGTTCGGCGCAGGCGAAGCGGCCCCCGCCAACATCGAGAGTGCCATCGAACACATCGCCGTGGCGCAGCGCATTGATCTGCTGCTCGTCGCACCCGCTACGGCAGACATTCTCGGAAAGTTCGCTCACGGGATCGCCGAAGATTTCCTCGGCACTCTTTATCTCGCCACGAAGGCCCCGGTCATCGTCGCTCCCGCGATGAACGTCAACATGTGGGAGCACCCGGCGACCCAGGCGAATCTCGCGGCGCTGCGGACCCGCGGCGTCCATGTGGTTGATCCCGATGAAGGCTATCTCGCCTGCGGCATGACAGGGGCTGGGCGTCTTGCCGCGACCGAATCCATCGCCAGCAAAGTCTCGGAGGTTTTGGGCCTGCGCCGCGACTTCGCCGGCCAGACGGTTCTGGTCACCGCCGGCCCAACCTTGGAGGACCTCGATCCGGTACGCTTTCTCACCAATCGCTCATCCGGCAAAATGGGTTACGCTCTGGCGGAGGCGGCCGTCTATCGCGGCGCGCGCGCTGTCGTGCTCGTCAGTGGTCCGACCGGCCTCGAGGTTCCCCAAGGGGTCGATTGGGTCCCGGTTCGCTCGACCGAGGAAATGCGCAACGCCGTTCGCGAGCGCGTCCACGAAGCGAACGTTGTGATCATGGCCGCCGCGGTCGCGGACTATCGCCCGGCGGCGATCGAGGCGCAGAAACTGAAGCGCACCGGCGAGCGGCTCACGCTCGAGCTCGAGCCCACGCCCGACATCCTCGCCGAGCTGGGGCGCGAGAAGGGCCATCGCATCCTCGTGGGCTTTGCTGCCGAGACCGACCGCGTCGCCGAAAATGCGCGCGCGAAACTCTCGCGCAAGTGCGCCGATATGATCGTCGCCAACGACGTAACGCAAGAGGGGGCCGGATTCGACGCGGATACAAACATCGTCACTCTGTTTCTTCGCGATGGCCGCGAGCTCCCGCTTCCCAAACTCGCGAAATTCGACGTCGCAAACCGCATCCTCGACCACGTCTTCGAACTTCAGAAGGTGTGAGGCTTCCTCTCGCTGTTGGGACGACAAGCCGGCCGACCATCGGCTGGCGCCATCCACGCCGAATGGTCGCAACAGGAGTACAATCTCATCTCCCCGGATGGCACAGGGAGCGAAGCAACACTTGGTTTGCGGTGAGATTTGCTGCGAAGCGCTTCGCGATCGTGCCGCGCGATGACGATTGGCCTGCCGAGTGAACCGGCTGGCGGGTGCGTGGCCTCTATTTTGTTCCGAGAGACCGCTCGTCGCGCGCCATGACCCAGTCGGGCGCCGGAAAGGGGGGATAATTTGATGGATCCGGCCAGCCGTGCCCGCGTGGAAGCGTGGCTTCGCTACGGCGATCACCTCGGGCTCAGCCCTTATTACCGCGACCGCCCGGCCGGTCAGAAGGCCGAGCCCGGCGTGCCACCATCGATCCAGGTCGAGCTTTCACCGGCCCGTCCGCCCGAGGTGCCGGCCGCCCCGGCTCCACGTCAAATTCACGCTCCCTCACCGGCACAGAAGCCGGTTCCGGCGCCCGCGGCCCTCCCGCTCGTGGCCGGCCCATCGCTCTTCGATGCGCGCATTGCCGGCGACACGCTCGATCGCATTCGCGATGATGTCGGCCCCGATTGCACTCGCTGCAAGCTACATCGGTCGCGCACCAAGATTGTCTTCGGCGTAGGCAACCGGAAAGCGGAACTGGTCTTCGTCGGTGAAGGTCCGGGCCGGGATGAAGACGAACAGGGCGAGCCATTCGTCGGACGCGCCGGAAAATTGCTGACGCAGATGATCGAGGCGATGAGCCTTCGCCGCGAAGACGTTTATATTTGCAACGTTGTCAAATGCCGCCCCCCTGAAAACCGCCTGCCGGAGAAGGACGAAATCGCTACCTGCTCGCCGTTCCTCCTGCGCCAGCTTGCGGTGATCGAGCCGACGGTCATCTGCTGCCTGGGCAGTTGCGCGGCCCAGACTCTGCTCCGGACCACGCAGGGGATCTCCCGATTCCGCGGAGTGTGGTTTGATTTTCGCGGCGCGAAATTGATCGCCACCTACCATCCTGCCTATCTTCTTCGCAATCCGAACGCGAAGGGCGAGGTCTGGAAGGATTTGCAGAAGGTGATGGCGGTATTGGGGCTTCAGCCGAAACACCGCTAGCCTTCTGCCGGCGACCGAATCGCAAGAGCGAAACCCGAGCGGGGCGGTTCTTCCGAGAGGTCCCGGCGACCGCGCGCAACTGAAGACCCATCCGCGCTCGTCCTCCCGGGGGCGGCCCGATCATCCCCTGCGATCCACCAATCGATCATCGTGCGGCTCAACATGGCAGCGTCGTGTCAATCGTGGTAGCATGTCGACCGCTTAGCTAAACCAAAGAATGGAAGGGAGCAGGAGAATGAGATTCGCTCTAGTGGTTGCCGCCTTCGCCTTTTTCAGCCTGTCTGCCGGGTCTCTCGAAGCGCAGATGGACCACATGGCTCATATGGATCACACGAGCCGTCCCGCGCAGCAATTCCAGACCTCGGCCGGTCCGGTCAAGATCACGCCGATCTACCACGCGACCCTGCTCATTGAAGCCGGTAACAAGACAATCTATCTCGATCCCGCCAAGCCCGCCGATGTGACTGGCCTCCCACCGGCCGACCTGATCCTGATCACCGATATCCACGGGGACCATATGGATGCGAATCTCATCGCGGCGGTCAGCAAGCCCGGTACCGAGATCATGGCGCCGCCCGCGGTAGTGAAGACCATCACTTCGGCGATGCCCATCTCGAACGGGGAAACCAAGAAGTGGAATGGCTGGACGATCGAGGCCATCCCCATGTACAACCTTACCCGTGGTCCCGCGCCCGGCAAGCTTTACCATGATAAGGGCCGCGGCAACGGTTACGTGCTCACCTACGGCGGGAAGCGCTTCTATTTCTCCGGCGACACCGAGAACATTCCCGAAATGCGTGCTCTCAAGAACATCGATGTGGCCTTCGTCTGCATGAACTTGCCTTACACCATGCCGCCTGATGAGGCTGCCGCGGCCGTCAAGGCCTTTCATCCAAAGATCGTCATTCCGTACCACTACCACGGCTCTGACCTCACGGTTTTCGCAAAGGCCTTGGCGGGCACGGGCATCGAAGTGCGCCAACTGGACTGGTACCCGAACGGGAGTGGTCAATAGGCCGCGGCCCGAGCGATCGTCCGGCGGCTTTGACACGTTGGTTGGAACTGTAGGACCGACTGGCTGCTGCTCTGAACTCGGGGTCAGCTTCGGGTTGATTTTGCGTCAGTCGCGAACCACGAGCGCTCGAGTGGGACGATTAGCCTCGTCGAATTCATTCATCGGGAGCAAACGCGGCCCCTAGGCTTGATGAGAAAAATGGCCCCGACGACAATCCCTGCGTGATTGCTGGTCCGGAGCACTCTCGTTTCTTCACCTCCTCAGAGCTACCTCCAGGACTTCGGTCGCCCGTCGAGTTTGGCGCTAACCACGGCGCGGGTCTACCAGTCACGCTCAGGCTCTAAATCGTCAAGGCTTCCGAATTGGATTTTCCCGAGCCCGTTTGACCGTTTTCGCCTGTCTGGCTCTCTCAGCCGGATTCGCATTCTCGGCCCAAACCCAAATCGAACCGTCAGGCTCGAAGCACACCTTCGAAACGCAAGGCATCCGGTAAAAATCACGCCCAGAAGTCGGCGACAAAAGCATCTACGTCGACCCGGCCAAGCCCGCGAACTTCGCAGGCTCGCCGCCTCCCGATCTGATTCTGACGTCTGCGGGCCCTGCGGTCGCGAACTTGCTCCTTGCAAAGGGCGCTTGCGCGTCCAACCGTTGCGGGCGGAAGTGTCAGCCTTCGTCGGTGATCGAATCAAATCTTCGGCAAAACGATCCCTTGCTGTGACTGGTACTTCCCCTTCTTATCCTTGTAGGAAACTTCGCATTCCTCATCGGACTCGAAGAAAATCACCTGGCAGAGTCCTTCGTTCGCGTAGATCTTGGCAGGAAGCGGCGTCGTGTTACTGATCTCGAGCGTCACAAAACCTTCCCATTCCGGCTCGAACGGCGTGACGTTGACGATGATCCCGCACCGCGCGTAGGTCGATTTTCCGACGCAGATGGTCAGCACCTTGCGCGGGATGCGAAAATATTCGACCGAGCGGGCCAGCGCGAAAGAATTTGGCGGGACGATGCAGATCGGGCCTTTGAATTCGACAAACGACTTGGCGTCGAAGTGTTTCGGGTCCACCACCGACGAATTCACGTTCGTGAAGATACGGAACTCATCCGCCACTCGCATGTCATAGCCGTACGACGATACGCCGTAGCTAATCACGCCGTCGCGCACCTGCCGGTCCTCGTAAGGTTCGATCATTTTGTGTTCAACCGACATCTTCCGAATCCATTTGTCAGGCTTCACCGACATCCGATCCTCCTTCAGAACACGAACACCCTTGCCAGCCGGCGAGGGCTGCGCAGTTTATTACATGGTTGGGCGCTTGACAACCTGCAAGTCCCTGTCTAGCATAGGCTTCCGGATAGTGGGAGGCAGTTGTGATCAAGCTCGATCTCGTTAACGCCATCGTACAGAAAACCAATATCACCCGTACCAAAGCCGAGCAGGCCGTCGAGACCGTCTTCGAGGCTATGAAGAACGCGCTCGGCCGCGGGGAGCGCATCGAGCTTCGCCGTTTCGGCGTCTTCAATGTGAAACCGCGCAAGACCGGCATCGGCCGCAATCCGCGGACCGGCCAGCAGGTCAATATCCCACCCGGCAAAGCAGTTCGCTTCAAGCCTGGCAAGGAACTCCAGGCGCTGCCCGCTCCGGCCTCGGCTCCCAAGCCCTGAACGGCGCCTCGACGGCGGATCAATTCTAGAAGCGTACCATTTTGCCGCGATCGTGCATCCAATTCCCTGGAATCGTCTGGTGTGGGATCCCGTTTCCAGTGGAATTCAAGGGTGAGGCCTTCTTATGGCTGAACGGATATCCATGAACGGCGGTAACGGCCAGGGTCGCCTCCCAGTTGAAATACTCGAGATGCATTTCCCGGCTCTCGGCGAATCACCTCCTCCTCGTCCGCGCCGCCGCCCGCTGTGGCCCGCTCTGATTCTGTTCCTTCTGACCGTTGTCTCAACCCTCGCCGTGGGCTCCGAATTCGCCCGGTCCTACGCGCATAACGAGGAGCCGTTCTCGGGCGATCTGAATCCCTTGGCGATGATGCTGGTTCCACTCGCACATCCCGGGCTGCTTCGTCTCGGCATCCCGTTCTCATTCACTCTGCTCGCGATATTGTTCGCCCACGAGATGGGACATTACATCGCCTGCAAAATATATGGCATCGATGTGAGCTATCCCTATTTCATCCCGGCGCCGACGCTGTTTGGCACGTTCGGCGCGTTCATCCGAATTCGCTCGCCGATCGCGACGCGGCGTGCGCTTTTTGACGTCGGACTGGCTGGTCCGGTCGTCGGTTTCTTGGTCGCCTTTCCGGCGATGGCCTACGCGATCGCCGCTTCGAAGATCGTGCCGGGCGTCGAGGGGAACGCGGCCATCCTGTTCGGCAATCCCCCGCTGATGCGGCTGCTGTTTCAACTGTTTCATCCTCGCATGAACCTGGCCTGGCTGCTGCTCAATCCGGTGGGCCGAGCGGCTTGGGTTGGACTGTTCGCGACGGCCCTCAATCTGCTCCCGGTCTGGCAGCTCGATGGCGGCCACATCGTCTATAGCCTCGCGAACAAGCAGCATCAACGGATATCCATTATTGTCGCGCTCGGTTTACTCATGCTCGCGCGTTACAGCTGGTGGGGCTGGTATGGCTGGGGCGGCATCCTGCTCATTCTGTCCTTGCGCTTTCGCCATCCGCCTCTCGTCGACCGCTGGGAGGCGCTTGGAGCTTCGCGCCGCCTCTGGGCACTGGTCGCCCTGCTAATCTTTATCCTATGCTTCACCCCCTGGGTCGCCTCGAACCCGTGACCGTCCGCTGCCCCCGAGTGCCGGTGTCGAGCTCGGCGCCGGCGTCCGCTCGCTTCGGTCATTGAGCGGGGTCTGTTTTGAGCCCGGTAACGGTGCTTGGTTCGGGCGCTCGCGCTCATCGCGGGGACCGACCCTCTGGCCGGGCCATCAGAACCGATCCGAGCATCCCAGGCCCGACCCGAAACGCCCTTGGAGTCCGAGAGTCACACCTACGCCAGCGAAGCGGGATCCACATCCACAACGACGGCCGTATCGGGGATGTCCTCGGAGGAGCAAAAATCGAGACAGCCCGATAAAGCCAGCGTGAGCGCGGACCTGTGCGGCGATTTCAGCACGAATTGAAAGCGATATTCACGACGCAATCGTGCCAGCGGCGCCTCCGCCGGCCCCAGAATCTTCACCCCTCGCTTCTCGAAAGGCGTGAAGTAACGCGCCAGCGCGCGCGACCACCGAATCGCGTTCTCGACCTTTCGATCGCGCACGAGCACGCTCGCAAGGGCGGTAAATGGCGGGTAGTGCAGAACCCGCCGGAAGTGCGCCTCCTTCTCGTAGAATGAAACATAGTCCTGTTCGACGGCGTACTGAATCGCATAGTGTTCCGGATAGTAGGTCTCGACGAGAACCTCGCCGGAATGCTGGCCGCGACCGGCTCGTCCCGCCACCTGCGTTAGCAATTGGAAGGTGCGCTCCGCCGCGCGAAAATCCGGACGCCCGAGCGCAAGGTCGGCCGCCACGACTCCCACAAGCGTCACGCGCTGAAAATCGTGACCCTTCGCCACCATCTGGGTTCCCACCAAAACATCGATCTCGCCTTTCGCAAATGCCCCCAGCGCCTGCTGATACTCGCGCTTGGTCCGAACCGTGTCACGGTCAAGACGCGCGATCCGCGCCCGAGGAAACTGCTCCCGTATGTATTCCTCGACCCGTTCGGCGCCGTCGCCCACGAAGTACATGTATTCGCCACGGCACTTCGGACACTGCTTCGGAGGGCGAATCGTGTAGCCACAGTAGTGGCATTCAAGCTGCTGCCGACTCTTGTGGTAGGTCAAGGCGATACTGCAGTTCTGGCACCCGACGAGCGAGCCGCAACTCCGGCACAAGAGCGACCACGAGTAACCGCGGCGATTGATGAGCACCATTGCCTGCGTGCCCTCTTCGAGCCGCTTGGCCACGGCCGCGCGCAGCGGCTCGGAAACCGGAGCGGCGCGGTGCTGCCGCCGGAACTCCTCGCGCAAATCCACGGTCCGCACCTCGGCGAGTGGCCGGTTCTCGACGCGCGAACTGAGCTTGAGCAGACGGTATTTTTCCGCGCGGGTGTTGTGATAGCTCTCAAGCGAGGGTGTGGCCGACCCGAGCAGGGCGATCGCGCCCTCGAGCCGGGCGCGATACACCGCCGTGTCGCGACCGTTGTATCGCGGAGAATCCTCCTGCTTGTAACTCGACTCCTGCTCTTCGTCGACGATGATGAGCCCAAGATTCTCAACCGGCGCGAACACTGCCGAGCGCGTCCCGACCACGACGCGAGCCTCCGCTCGCCGCACTCGCCACCATTCGCGCGCGCGCTCGATTTCCGGTAATCCGCTGTGCAGCACTGCCACGCCCTCGCCAAATTTCGCGCGCGCCAGCCGTCCCACCCACAGCGTCAGCGCGATTTCCGGAACCAGCACAATCGCCGTCTTCCCGCCCGCGAGCGTGGCCTCGATCGCGCCAAGATACACTTCGGTCTTTCCGCTGCCCGTCACGCCGTAGAGCAGCGCCGCGGCGAATCTCTCCGCCCCGAGCCAGCGTCGGATTTCACCGAGCGCTTCCTTCTGCTCGCCGTTCAGCACATTTGCTGGGGGAATGAAATCGGTCTCCCAAGAATCCTCGTCGGCCGCCAGTGGTTCCTCCCAGCTCACGAGCCGCCCGCGTTTCTCAAGCCGCTCGATCGTCGGACGCGATACGCCCGCCCGCTCCACGAGCCGCCCGATCGGCAGCGGCCCACCCGTCCCGGCCAGCACTTCATGAATTTTCCGTTCGGCCTGGCCCCCTGCTTCCTCCGGATTCGCGCCATTCCACGCCACAATTTTCCGTACTCGCGTCTTCCGGTGGCCGAGGACCTCGCGCGCACCGAGGTAGCCGCGACGCACAAGCCTTTCAGCGGCCGTTTCGCCCCCTGGCCATCGACGAACCATTGCCGAGACAACCGGACCTTTTGCCGAAGCGCAGTGGCGCAGCAACTCTCGTTCGGCACACTCGATATCGGTGCCCTCGTCGGCTAAGACCAGTTCCTCGACGTACGCGCGTCCCGCGTCGGTCAACGAATACTCCCTGTCGTGGCGTAGCTCGACTTCAGGTGGCAGCATGGCACGAAACGTCTCACCGATCGGAGCGAGGTAGTAGCGGGTGATCCAGTGGCCGAGTTCGATCAGTTTCGGCCGAAGCGCCGGGACCGGATCCACGAGTTCGACGATTTCATTGATGCTGGTATTCCGATTCCCGGTGCGGACGATGTCCGGGGCGCGACTCGATTCGGCCAACGCCACGCCGACCACCGGGCGATTGCGGAAGCGAACAACCACGCGATGGCCGATCAGATCTTCCCGGGCGAGCGCCCGAGGCACGGCGTAGGTAAACGTCGACCGCAGCGGCACCGGCAGCGCGACATCGCAATAGCGTTCGGGCATGAAACGCGAACTAGTGTATCAGCCCTGGCAACCGTTCCCGCCCGTCCCGGTGCGCCCGGGCGATCCCGCTCTGCTGGGCGCGAAGGGACGAGTAGGAGCGTCTTCGCCGGCCCAGAACCAGTTCGCTGGGACGCGCCCGCGACCATCGCACCGTTCCTCGCGTTGTGACCCCTGTTCCATCACGCCCGGCTGATATCGAATCGGAGATTCCCGAATGCTTCGGAATGGCCATTGACTACGATGAACTACATGTCAAATTTTGTTTAGGCCGTCGAGTGCTGCGACCTTGTGCGCTTCTGCCAGGGTCGGGTAGTTGAAGACCATGTCGCGGAAGAATTTCACCGACCCGCTGTAGAAAATGACGGCTTGCCCGATGTGAATGATCTCCGTGGCACGCTGGCCGATTGCGTGGACGCCGAGCAGCTTCCGCGTACACCGATCAAAGAGTAATTTCAGCATGCCGGCGTCATCGCCGTGCATCATGCTATTTGCAAGCTCAGAATACCTTGCGACGCCAACTTCGTAGGGAACCCGATTGGACGTGAGTGTTTCTTCCGTTGGGCCTACATGGAGATTTCTGGAATCGTATAAATGCCGTATGGAAATAAGCTCGGCATATTTTCGAATGGAATCTGATACATGTGACTCGCAGCCAAGCGGCCTTGTTCCATTGAAGTACTCGCCAGTGCAGGAAAGCCGATCACATCTCCGGCCGCGTAAATGTGCGAAACTTCCGTTTGATAAAACTCGTTCACTCTCAACCTGCCACGCATGTCACAGCTTAGCCGGGCAGCTTCCAAGTTGAGCTGATCAGCATTACCCTGACGACCCACCGCATACATGAGGGCATCACTTACCACTTTCTTGCCGCTCTCCAGTTGCGCGAGGACACGGTTGCCGGTGGCGTCGATCCCGACGTTTGTAACCTTCTCGGCCAAACGCAATATGACCCCAAGCCGACGTAGGTCATAAGAGAGCATTTCTGCGATTTCCCGGTCGACGAAGTCCAAAATGATTGGTCGTTGATCGATAAGGATCACATCGGAGCCCAGAGCCGCCAGAAAGGATGCGTATTCGAGACCAACTACGCCCGCTCCTGCGATGAGGATCTCTCGCGGAACGCAGTCCAGACCACCGAGGTCGTCGGTATCCACGATGTGGTGATCGTTGAACGGAATGTTCTTACTGTGTGCTGTCGCGTCCCACACGCGATCAGGATTTTTTCGGCTTCGAGTTTTGTGCTTCCACCGTCGCTGACAATTTCCAATGTGTGCGGGGCCAGAAACTGCGCGGTCCCTGGATATACGGCCACGCCGTTGCGTTTCAATTGTGCCCGAATCACCTGCGTTTCTCGCGCGATGATGTCTTTCACCCGAAACGACAATTGCTTGATCGAAATATCCTCGGAGCCGTTGTACCTACCGCCATAGAGAGCCTTTACTGCGGGACCCGTTAACTGGAAGATCGCCTCACGCACGGCTTTACTCGGAATCGTGCCGGTGTGAACGCAAACGCCGCCGATCATAGTCGTCCGGTCCATCACCGCAAAGCGCTTGTGATTCTTCGCCGCAGTGATTGCGGCTTTCTGCCCCGCCGGCCCGCTGCCAATAACAACCAGTTCGTAACCCGAGACACTCATTTCGAAACTCCTGAGCGCCCGGCTGCATCTCTATCCGTCATCATCGAGGAATTTCACTCTTAATTTAAGAGCGCATTTACAGACGGACGCGCTCGGTCAAGTCAGTCCGCACTCGTAAAAAGGCGATTGAAGGTCGCTCAGCGACGAGAGTTCCGACGTACGATACCGTTCCATCCTGCCAGGCGCAGGAAAGCCATAAGATGCAATAAGTAAATCAAGAGAGACGGCACAATTATCGCCTCCAGCAGTTTCAGCGCTCTTGCTCTCAACAACGAGTGACAAGGGCAAGGCCCACACCAAACCTGCAGAACCGTAAGTTGCTGAATTTTCGGAGACGAACGCCTGAAGTCGAAAGTGTGGGAGTTGAAGAAGTTGAAAGGGCCGAAACTGTCGAAGCTATTGGGTGAGGCTACGAGGAAGAGGCAGGCCGCAGAATCAAGCGTACTGCTTCGCGTAGATGCCAAATTTTTTCATCCGAGAGAGGAGAGTTGTGCGGTTCATCCCCAGGCGCGCCGCAGCACCGTCAGCACCACCCACGCGGCCCTTGCATGCGGCGAGTGCCCGTACAATCTCGTCGCGCTGCTTTCTTTCATATTCGTCAGCAATGCTCGTTTTGTCGCTTCGCGAGTCTGTTCTTTCTTCAGCGACTTGCTTCACTTGATGCAGGGTATCTAGGGAGTCTTCCTTACTTGTTTTTCGAAGTTCCGCCAGAGGAGCCTCAAGCGATCTGCCCCTCGTCAAGAGCACGGCTCGCTCAATAAAATTCTCAAGCTCACGAATGTTGCCGGGCCACTCCAAGTTCGTCAGTCCCTTCATGACAGCCGCAGGAACCGTTTCGATGCACTTCTGCATTTGCTTCGCACACTTTT
>DATMRE010000195.1:0-6006 GCA_035566475.1 Verrucomicrobiia bacterium
CGATCATCTAGTTACCTGGTGTCTTGCTGGGGCTTGCAAGAGAGAGAGGGATGCGACCCCGCAAGAGCCGTGGAAACCTGCAGCACGTTTGTGACTTGCGAGGGATTGCTCGTGGCGGCTATGATAGGAAAATCGTGAAAAGCGGAGCAAAAAAAGGGGCCTCCGACGGCGTCAAGATTGTCGCCCAGAACCGTGCCGCTTCCTACAACTACCATCTGCTCGGCAACTTCGAGGCTGGGCTCATCCTTGTCGGCACCGAGGTCAAGGCTCTTCGGGAAGGCAAGGGGATGCTGCGCGACGCCTACGCCGAGATTCGCTCCGGAGAACCCTGGCTCGTGAACTGCCACATCCCGGAGTATCAGCCTGGCGGCCCGCGAAATCACGACCCGCTCCGGAAGCGCAAGTTGCTGTTGAACCGGCGCGAGATCGACCGGCTGGTCATCGAGACCCAGCAGAAGGGTATGACCGTTGTCCCGCTGAAGATTTACTTCCGGGACGGGCTCGCGAAATGCGAACTCGCCGTGGCCAAGGGCAAGAAATTCCACGACCGCCGCGAGTCCGAGCGGCAAAAAGAAGCGAAGCGTGAAGCCGACGAAGCCATGTACCGCTTCCGCCGGCGATAAACGTGAAAGGGAGACATGCAGATCGAACTCGAGACTCAGCCGTACTCTTCGATTCATGCCGACGCACTGATTACCTACATTTTTGACAAGCAGGAGAAATTCGAAGGCGCTCTCGGGGATATCGATAGCGCCATGCACGGCCGTCTCCTCTCGCTCGCTGCCGGCGGGGAGTTGACGGGCAAGATGCTCGAACTGGTCCTCCTGCATTTCCCGGAAGGGCTCACCGCCCAGCGTCTGTTGCTCGTCGGAGCAGGGAAGCCCGAGAAATTCTCGCCGGGGGACCTGCGCAAGATTGCCGGAACCGCGCTGCGCTATTTGAAACCGCGCGGCGTGAAAAAGATCATTTTTCTTGCGCGCGAAACTGAGCGCGGGCCGGGAGCCGCCCAGGCCGTCGTCGAAGGGCTGGTGACCGCAGACTTCGAATCGGACAAGTACCGCACCGAGAAGAAGAACCGCGAGATTCAGTCCGCCTGGCTGGTGGGGTTCGATTCCGGGCTCGGCGCGGACCTCCAGGCCGCGATTGACCACGGGCGTGTGATCGCCGAATCGCAGAATTTCGCGCGTGATCTCATCATCGAGCCTTCCAACCGGCTGACGCCCCGTGTGCTGGCGGCCAAGGCCGAGGCGATGGCGAACGAAGTCGGCCTCGGCGTCGAGATCCTCGATGAGCGCAAGATCGCCGAGCTGAAGATGGGCGCACTGCTCGGGGTCGCTCAGGGAAGCGTGGAGCCTCCGCGCGTTATTGTTCTGCGCTACGAACCGCAGCACCTCCGCCCCGGGGCTCCCGTGCTCGGACTGGTCGGCAAAGCCGTCACCTTTGATACCGGAGGGATCTCCATTAAGCCCGCGAACAACATGGAAAAAATGAAGTACGACATGGGCGGCGGGGGAACGATGCTCGGCGTCATGCGCGCGCTTGCCTTTCTGAAGCCTTCGGTGTCCGTGATTGCCGTCATTCCGTCGACCGAGAACATGCCGGGCGGCCGGGCACAGAAGCCTGGCGACGTGCAGATCGCAATGTCCGGGAAAACGATCGAGGTGATCAACACGGACGCGGAGGGGCGTTTGATTCTGGCGGATGGAGTGAGTTATGCGCGCAAGCTCGGCTGCACGCATTTGATCGACGCGGCCACGCTCACCGGCGCTATCGAGGTCGCGCTAGCAAACGTCCATGTCGGCGCGTTCGGCACGCCGCGAGAGTATCTCGACAGGTTCCTTGAAAGCACGAGAGCCGTCGGCGAGAAAATGTGGCCCATGCCGATGGACGAGGAATACCAGGAAATGATCAAGAGCGATATCGCCGACATCCGCAACACGGGCAGCGGCAAGGGCGGCGGCGCTAGCACGGGCGCCTGGTTCATCAAGGAATTCGCCGAAGACACCCCGTGGATCCACCTGGACATCGCCTCCACGTGCTGGGTCGATGAAGGTCGGCCGTGGCTCGCGAAAGGCCCGACCGGCGTCGCGATCCGCTCGATCGTTGATTTCGCCCTCAAAATGTAGCCGCGTTGCGCTCGGCCTGCCCGAGGCGGGCCGGAATCGGCGCCCCGGGCATCGGTTTTCGGGCGCCCTGACGCTAGAGAGAAGCCGTCCGCTTGCAGGTGCTCCCGGGCTCTGCTCGCTCGCCGCTACATTTTCTCTGGTGCCGTGATTCCCATCAGGCCGAGAGCTGTCGCAAGCTGCTCGCGCACGAGCGACATGAGTCGCAGCAGGAAGGCGCGCTTCTCTGTGTCCTCCTCCTTGAGAATGTGGTGCTTGTGGTAGAAAACGTTGAATGCCTGGGCCAGCTCGAACGCGAAACGCGCCAAGAATGCCGGCTCTTGTGCCGCCAGAGCGACCTCCATCCGCGCATCGAGCGATCCGGCGAGCACGGCCAGATCCCAAAGATCATCGCCGGCAGGGCCAGCAAGAAATTTAGCTAACTCGATCTCGCCGCGCTCCATTCGCAGCAGGTTGGCCGCGTCCACGGCTTCGAACTCGGGGTGCAGGTCTGCGCTCTTTCGCAGAATCCCATTGACTCGGACAACCGCATATTGAACGTAGGGGCCTGTCTCGCCCTCGAAGCTCAGCGCATCTTTGAAATCGAATGCGATGACGGTCGACCGGGTGAAACGCAGCAGGAAATATCTCAGTGCGCCGATGGCAATGGCGTTCGCGATCCGATGCGCCTCGCGAGTACCGATCAGTTCGGGGTGTCGGGAGTCCACCTCCTCGATCGCCCGCGCTTCCAGCTGATCGAGCAGGTCATCGGCCTTCACGCCCTGCCCCTTCCGCCCGCTCACCTCGACGTACGGCCGCTTGCGGTCCTCCTCCGGGATCTGGTAGCCCATCTCGATGGCGCAGCGGGGCGAGAGCGCCACCACGTTGTAGGCAAAATGCTTCAGGTGGTCGGCATCCTCGGCGTATCCGAGTCCGCGCAAGCCCGCCACCACAACCTTCTGCGGGTAGGCCTGCCGCGAGTCGATCACGTTGAAGACCTCCTGCGCATGGCCGAAAGCAGGCGCATCCCGATCGCCGGTATCGCTTGTCGTGACCCAGGCCTCATGGCCGTCCGGATGTCTATGAAAACGGCGATAGTGAAAATCCCGGTCGAGCAGTCCGAATTTCCAGAGATGGTGGGCAATGTCTTTTCCGACGTAGGTGACCGTGCCGTCCGAGCGCACGATAATCTTCGCGTCCACCTCTTCAGCGGGATCCTCTTCGGCCGCGGCAACTGCTTCGGTCTCCGAAGAAGGCAGCGGCATCACCCAGCAGCCCGCATTTTTGCCCGACGTTGCGTACTGGATCGCGCCCCGCTGCTTCAGCATCTCAAACGCGGCATCCCAGAATTTCAGATTCAAGATTTCGCTCTCGCGCGAGAGGAGGTCGTAGTCGATACCGAGCCGATCGAGCGTTCGCAGGTGGCACTCTACGATAGCGGTCGAAACAATTTCTGCCATTCGTGCCGCGTCGCCGTGGCCCCGCTCGATGTCCTTTAGCGTTTGGGAACGCAGCGAAAGACGCGACTTGTCCTCGGCCAGATATTGCGTGACCCGCGCATAGAGGTCCCAGCAGAGATAGTCGAATCTCTGTCGGGGCCCTCCCGATCCTTCGATCGAGCGCGGTTCTCGGGTCCCGGATGCAGGAGCCGGACCGGGCTCCCGAGCCAGCGCGCGGACCTCGTCAGCCGACTGGGTCTCGAGATGCAGGAAGCCGAGAACGACGTCTGCTACCTGCACGCCCGTATTATCGATGTAGTTCTGTACCTCGACTCGCCGCCCGGCATACCGCAGGACCCGCGCGAAGGTGTCACCAAGCACCGCGTTGCGCAGGTGCCCGATGTGCGCCGCCTTGTTCGGGTTGATGCTCGTATGCTCGACAACGGTTTTCCTGCCGTCCGCTCGAGCTTCGGTGGCCCCCTGCCCAGCCTCTCGACAGGCGGCGCGGAAAAATTCAGCGCGATCAAAAAACGCGTTCAGATACCCACCGCCCGCCACTTCGATTCGCGCAACGCCCGGAACGGGCTTCAGTGAATTCGCAATCTCCTGCGCCAGTCCCCGCGGAGGCTTCTTCACGCGCTTGGCGAGCTCGAAGCACACGGGCGAGGCCACCTCACCCATGGAGGGCTTGGGCGGGCGCTCGGTGACGATCGGCACGTCCGTCTTGTAACGCTCGTGGATGTGGTGCGCGAGTGCCTGGCGAATCCGGTCCTCGACCGTTTTATACACGAGTCTCCTTATGTCCAAGGGATCTCGGGATTATAGGGAATCCACCAGAGGCCGTCAAAATGACCGAACCGGTGGCCCATCAAGAACTCGGGAGCAGGCACACTCGATGCCGCCAGTCCCCGGTCGCTCGGACGGCCAATCCGCCTTGCACAGGCCTGCTCGTTGATTTGACAGAGTTTGGTCGTGAGACTAGTATCGAATTTCTTTCGGAAGCCGGATGAAACAGGTAAGGATCGCTTACTTCGACTGCTTTTCGGGCATCAGCGGCGACATGGTGCTCGGCGCGCTGCTCGATTCGGGAGCCGTGCTCGCTCGCGTCGAGGCCGAGCTGCGCAGGCTGAAGCTCGACGGCTGGAATATAGCGGCGCAGAAGGTTCGGCGGGGGGCGCTTTCCGGCACGCACGTCGAGGTTCGGACGGGCGAGCACGATCATCATCATAGAGGGCTTTCCGAGATCGTGGGCCTGATCGAAGAGGCAGGCCTCGCGCCGCGGGCGGCCGAGCGTGCCAAGAAG
The DNA here is from genome assembly GCA_035566475.1 of Verrucomicrobiia bacterium. GTDB lineage: Bacteria > Acidobacteriota > Terriglobia > Acidiferrales > UBA7541 > Palsa-295. The sequence continues at coordinate 4,845 of DATMRE010000195.1, forward strand.
ATCTTCACGCGGCTCGCCGAAGCCGAAGCGCGCGTGCATCAGATGCCCATCGAGAAGGTCGAGTTCCACGAAGTCGGCGCGGTCGATTCGATCATCGACATTGTCGGTGCGGCAATCGGATTCGAGCTGCTGCGGATCGACGAATTCGCGTGCTCTCCGCTCGATGTGGGCGGAGGCCAGGTCGAGACGGCGCATGGCCGGCTTCCCGTGCCGGCGCCGGCGACGGCCGAGCTCTTGCGCGGCGCGCGAATGTTTTCAAGCGGGATTGGTCGCGAACTCGTCACGCCGACAGGGGCGGCCATCGCCACCACCCTCTCGACACCCTGTGCCGTGATGCCGGAGATGACGCTGCGTTCGATCGGTTACGGCGCAGGAACGCTCGATCTAGTGGAGAAGCCCAATGTGCTCCGCCTTCTGATCGGCGAAAATGCCGCGAGTGAGCGGGGCGAGTACTGGGGCGCGCCGGTCACGGTCATCGAGACGAATGTGGACGACATGACCCCGCAGATCTACGGCTATTTCGTCGAGCGGGCGCTCTTGGCCGGGGCGCTTGACGTCTTCTCGACCGCGGCTCAGATGAAAAAGAACCGACCCGGCCTGCTGGTTACGCTGCTTTCTGAGCCGGAGAATGTGGCCCGCCTGATCGACCTTGTCTTTCGCGAGACGACGACGGTCGGCGTGCGCACCTATGAGGTGCGCCGCAAGACGCTCGACCGCAAGCTCGTACCCGTCGAGACGACGCTCGGCGAAGTGCGGATGAAAATTTCACGCCTGAACGGATCGATCCTGAACGCAACTCCGGAATACGAAGATTGCCAGCGGATCGCGGTCGAACGCGGGATTCCACTCAAACAGGTCATCGCTCTGGCATCGTTCGAATTCCAGAAGCAGAGCGAGAGGCATGAATAGTCGCGGCGTGGCCGTCAAACGGATCTGCTCGTTCCATTCGATGGAAACAAACCAGCGTCAATGCCAGATACTCTTCGATGCTTCGGGAAGCGGTTGCGGTTAGACTGACCTCTCATGAACCGCTTAGCGAGCGCAATCCCGCCCTTTAGGGTGGGTTAGCGAGTGCCTTGGTTTTCGATGTACTGCTTAAGGATTTCGAGGGTGGCTCCACCAACGGAGCAAAGGAAGAATCCGCTACTCCAAAAAGTGCGCT
>DATMRE010000196.1:0-9031 GCA_035566475.1 Verrucomicrobiia bacterium
GTAGGGCAGCAGTTTCCTCTGCAGCACGTCCTCAAGACGGGCTAGCGAGAGTGGGCGCCGCCCATCGGTTTCCGGCTCGGTGCCGAGCACGAGCGCTTCGAGCGTGTTGTAGGCGGAACGGGCGTCGCCATTGGCCAGCACTGCAATGCGCTTGAGAATCTCATCGCTTGCTTCGACTTGTTCCTTCCCGAGCCCGCGCACCCGATCTTCGAGCGCCCGCTCGAGTAGCGCCACGATCTCGTCGGCCTCGAGGGCGCGGAGCACGTACACCTTCATGCGCGAAAGCAGTGGCGCGATTACTTCAAACGATGGATTCTCCGTCGTCGCGCCGATCAGCAGGATGTTCCCCGCTTCGACGTGCGGCAAAAACGCGTCCTGCTGCGCGCGGTTGAAGCGGTGGACCTCGTCGACGAAAACGATGGTCCTCGCACCGTAGCCGCGGGCCCGGTCGGCCTTCGCCATCACTTCCTTGATCTCTTTGATGCCCGAAAGCACGGCACTGAAGGGGACATAGGTCGACCGCGTGCGTTTGGCGATGATGCGCGCGAGCGTTGTTTTCCCGCATCCTGGCGGACCCCAGAAGAGCATCGAACTCAGGTCGTCATGCTCGATTTGCGTCCGCAGCGGTTTCCCCAGCCCAAGCAGTTCTTCCTGCCCGATAAACTCATCGAGCGTCCGCGGACGCATCCGATCCGCGAGCGGCCTGCCGGCCTGCGGCTCTTCCTGGGGCTCGATGGCTTGAAATAATCCCACGCTCTCCCCCTAACTCTCGCGGGCTCGCTGGCGGGCCACCTCGTACAACAGAACCGACGCCGCGACTCCGGCGTTCAGCGACTCAACCGCTCGGCTCATCGGAATCGAAACACGCTGGTCGGCGGCAATTTCGACTTCCGAAGGCAATCCCGCTCCCTCATTGCCGATGAAAATCGCAACGGCTCCCCGCAGAGCCTCTTCACTCGCCGGAGTGTCAAACGTCGTGAGGCCCGAAGGGCGTTCGGGATTGTCAGTTGAAGCCCCGGCGCTTGCGGCAATGACCCTCACCCGTTCAATCTTCAGCTGCGCGAGAAGAACCGGAATCGCCATCCCGCGCAGCAGGGGCAATCGCAGCGCCGATCCCGCCGAAGCGCGCAGCGCCTTGGGCGACCACGGATCCGCCGTCCCTCGCGTGGCGACAGCCCCGGTCGCCCCGAACGCTTCGGCCGACCTCAGAATCGTGCCAACATTTCCGGGGTCCTGTGTTCCGGCGAGAACGACTACGAACGCCGCATTTCGGGTCGAGCCGACGGCACCCCGCAGCACGTCTTCGAGTCCCCACACGGGCTCCCGAAAAAGCGCCGCCACTCCTTGCGGAGTTTCCGTTCCCGCGACGCCCGAGAACAACCTGTCGGTCGTGCGTAGAATGCGCTCCCGCGGGATACCCGCCTCGGTTTGGCTGGCCGCTTCCAGGATCTTCGCGAGATCGTGCTCTCCACTTTCGCTCACGAGCAGTGCCTCGGCTTCGAGCCCCGAGCGAAGAGCTTCCCGTACCAGCCTGGTTCCCTCCACTCCGATCGGCTCGTCCCGCGCCGGCCCGGTCCCGCGCAAGGCCGCACGAAACATTTTGAGCCACTTGTTGTCGCGACTCGTGATCACGCTCCCAGGCGACTGGTCGCGAGTGCGGCCGGGCTGTCGCTGCCCATCCGCCATTTGCCCCGTTCGCCCCACTCGCGTTCGTCCTCGCTCATCGGTCGCTCGCATCGAGATTCTCTAGAAGCCTAACAAACGCCTGACAACAGGTAAACTCAAACGCCGCCAGGCCAGGCGGCTGGCGCGCCCTCCGTCCGCCGGTTGGCAGTCGCTCGCGTCCTGGGCACTTCCTTTACGTCCTTTTCTTTCTGCATCTTGCGCGCCAGCTTCGCCTGTGATAGTTTTGCCCGAGTACAGTGGCGCAACCCGCTACGAGCGAACATTTGCCGGTCGAGGTACTCAAAATTTCGTCCGAAGCGCCCGAGCGGCAGGTCATCGAATATGCTTCGGGCTTCATTAAACGCGGCCGTGTTGTCGGTATACCCACCGACACCTTCTACGGACTCTGCGCCGATCCGTTCAATCTCGCCGCCGTTGAGCGCGTCTTTCAGATCAAAGGCCGCCCGGAGACCAGAGCCCTCCCGATTCTGGTGAATTCAATCGAGCAGGCCATTGCCCTCGTCCGCGACGTTCCCGACGCCTTTTTAATTCTCGCGAACAAATTCTGGCCCGGAGCGCTCACTCTGGTTGTCGAGGCCACGCATCGACTCCCGCTCAAAGTGACCGGCAACAGTGGCCGCGTCGCGCTTCGCTGGGCCGATTCGCGGATTGCCACGGCCCTGATCGAAGCGGTCGGAGGCCCCGTGACGGGCACGAGCGCGAATCTGTCCGGCCATCCTTCCTGTACGAGCGCCACTGAGACCTTGCAGCAGCTGGGCGATCGAATCCCGCTCATCCTCGACGCCGGCGAAACCGGCGGCGTCCTGGCCTCGACCATCGTTCGCGTCGATGATGATCAATGGTCTATCGTCCGCGAGGGCGCTCTCCCCGACTCTGAGATTTACGACGCCTTCGAGAGCTAGCCCGAGAAGAGTGTGTAGCTCTCGAGTGGTCTCAGCCCGAGACTGTCGAACCACGACTCACTCGAATTGCGCGCCGTCGAGAAACTCATAGCCTCCGCTCGGAGGGATCCGGATACCGGTGAGCCGCGCCCGATAGACGCATACGTTGTCCGCGTACCACAGAGTCATGTAGGGCTCATCCTCGGCGACCATCTTCTGAATCTGCGAAAGAATCACCTTACGCTTCCGGGGATCCATTTCCACATGCGCCTCGCCGATCAAGCGGTCGAGCGCCTGGTTCCGATAATGCCCGCGGTTCGCGCCTTCGGGCGGCATCTTCTTCGAGCTGAACACATACTCGAAAATGTCGGGGTCGCTGTTTGCGCCAACCCATCGAAACGTGTACAGCTGAAAGCTCCCATGGGTGATGTCGGAGTAGAATGTCGCGAACTCGAGCGGCCGGAGTTCGAGCGCCACGCCTGCGCGCTTCCATTGATCCGCGAGCGCCTCGCCGAGCAGACGCGTGGATTCTTCGGTCGAAGTCTTGAGCGTCAGATGGAAGCGCACGCCGTCGGCGCCTCGTCGAAACCCGGCCGCGTCAAACAACCGTTCGGCGCGAGCGAGATCGTATCCGTACTCGACCACGTTTGGCTCGTAGGCCCAGTGATTCGGCGGCAGCAAACCCGATGCTGGCTGCGCCTGCCCGCGCAAGAGATAGCGGATGAGTGTCGCGCGGTCGGTGGCAAGCGCCAGCGCCTGCCGCACCTCGCGGTGCTCGAGAATGGGATCATCAAAATTGAACGCGACATAGGCGAGCGTCGTCCCGGTCTCGTCGTCGGCCGTGATGCCCGGTTCGTTCGCAAGCGTCGCGGCCATATCCGGCGTCAGAGAATTGAAGGCCACGTCCGCCGTGCCCTTCCGCAGTTCGAGCGCCCTCACCATCGCCTCCGGGACAATGCGAAAGCGGACCCGCTCGATCGTGCCAGGCCGGGTCGCCTGGTTCCGAGGATCGAACCTGTAACCTGCGGCCGGGGAAGGAGGCGACGAGCGATCCGGGCCTGCTCGATCCTCCGGCGGCGAATCCCCAAAATAACTCGGATTGCGCTCCAAGACGATCTCCTCGTCGGCGGTCATGCTCACGAATCGAAATGGGCCGGTTCCGATGGGACGTTCGGCCGCCGCGGGGCCCGAGCCTTCCGGTACGATCCCCAGGGCCGGCCTCGTCAGGTTCCACAGAAATGACGCATAGGGCTCGTGCAAATGAAACACGATGGTGTCATCATTCGGCGTCTCGATCGACTCAACCACCTGGAAAGTCCCGCGTTTCGGCGACTTCACCGCTCCGGAAAGGATCGAATCGAAGGTGAACTTCACATCCCTCGACGTGAGCGCACGGCCATCGTGGAATCTCACACCCCGCCGCAGATGAAATACGTAGGTCAGAGGGTCCGGTGTTTCCCACCGCTCCGCCAAGTCCGGCACGGTGTTCATGTGCGCGTCGTGCGCAAGCAGGCCGTCGAATAGTAGGCCGTCCAGATGCTCCGACAACGCGTCGGTTCCGATCCGGGGATCGAGGTTCGTTGGCATCGACTCGATCAAAAAATTCACCGTGGCCGCCCGATCGGCCTCCCGCGCACGCGAACATCCGCCGCTCGCGATCAGCAGGGCTAGAAGCCCGGTCCACGCGGCTTGGAATTGGGTGGGGCGATACGATTGGGGGTGCCTCATCGGGAGCGTGGCGCAGGTTCTCCCATCGATGCGTGCCTCGCGGGGGAGCCCGAGAGTTCGATCGCCGGCCCGCGCACCATTTTTCCCATCACCGTCGGATGATTCGCGCCCGTCGCTGATGGCAGATTGTTCGCCCGGCCATGGTAGGCCTCATAGGCGAGCACGGCGAACGCAAACGCCTCTTTGGCCTCGGCCGGCACGCCGAGCCGGCTCGAGGGAACAATCTCGATTCCGGGCAGCCCCGCAGCCAGCTGCGCCATGATCAGGGGATTCCGCGCGCCTCCGCCGGCGATGATCACTTCATGCACACTCGCGCGGGGCAAAATAAATCGGCGGAAGGCATCCGCAATGGAAAGAGGAGTGAACACGGTGGCGGTCCGCAGCACATCGGCCGGCTCAGCGTGATGCTTCCTGCCCCAGGCTACAAGCGCCTCCGCGTAGGCCCGTCCGAACTGCTCGCGCCCGGCCGTCTTCGGCGGCTTCAGTCGCAGGTACGGTTCCCGCATCATTCTCGCAAGCAACTCCGGAACGGTCCGCCCCTTCAGGGCCATGCGCGCCTCCCGGTCATATCCGGATCGTCCTTGCGTCATCTGCTCGACGATCGCGTCGGCGATCATGTTCCCCGGCCCGGTATCGAACGCAAATACGTCTTCGGGGCGCGCGCCGGCCGGAATGACCGTCAGGTTCGCGATCCCTCCGATATTGAGCGCCACGCGCCCGCGCAGCGTGTCCCGATACAAAAGGTAATCGACGAAGGGGACAAGAGGGGCTCCCTGTCCCCCGGCCGCGATGTCCGCAGGGCGAAAGTCGGCGATCGTCGCAATTCCAGTGCGCTCGGCAATCACGCTCGGCTCGCCAATCTGCAGTGTCGAGGCCGCGCGTGTGGCGCCCAGGAAGCGTGCGGAGACACCCTGATGATAGATTGTCTGCCCGTGCGAGCCGATCAGCGAGATTTCCTGGACTGGCACGCGCCATCGTTTGCACGCCTCGATGGCCGCCTCGGCGAGTTGCTCGCCGAGCGAGAAGTTCAAATCGCTGACTTCCGCCATCGTTGCCGGAAGGCCGTTCGCGAGCCGCAAAACTTCATTCCGTATGCGGCGAGGAAAGCGAACATGATGATGGGCCTCGAGCTTGGCAGCAATCTCCGGCGGCGCGCCCGATATGTTGACGAGAGCAACGTCGATTCCGTCGGCCGACGTCCCCGACATCATTCCCAGCACTCGCATGGGTCCCATTCGTCGAATTGTCCTCTGGGGCGCGGAACTAACCGTCATCGATCACGAAATCTGCTTCTGCAAAGACGCAAGCAGATTGAGCGCCTCGAGCGGTGTCAAGGCGTCTAGATCAGCTTGGCGCAAGGCTTCGACGACCGACCGGTCGATGGCCGTGAAACTGGTCTGCTCGGGAGCCGAGGGCCCCGTTCCGGGCGCAAGCTCGACGGTCAATTTCCGTTCGCTCTGCTCGTGGCGGCGGAGAATCTCACGGGCCCGCAAGATCACCGCATTCGGCAAACCTGCAAGCCGCGCGACTTCGATGCCGTAGCTCTTGTCGGCGCTACCCGGTTCGACCCGCCGCAGGAATACGATGTCGCCCGCCGCCTCGCGGACCGATACATGCACGTTCCTCACCCCGCGCAGATGTTCGAGCTCCGTCAGTTCGTGATAGTGCGTTGCGAACAGCGTCCGCGGCCGGGCGCCAGCGTGCAGCGCTTCGACGACAGCCCACGCAATCGATAGCCCATCGAAGGTCGAAGTGCCGCGTCCCACTTCGTCAAGCAACACCAAGCTTGCCGGAGTCGCGGTGTTCAGAATGGCCGCGACCTCACTCATCTCGACGAGGAACGTCGACCGGCCCCGGGCCAGGTTGTCGGACGCACCAATTCGGGTGAAAATCCGGTCAAGGAGCGGCAGCTTGGCCTCGACCGCAGGCACGAACGAGCCGATCTGCGCCAGGATCGAGATCAGCGCGCTTTGCCGCAGGTAGGTCGATTTTCCCCCCATGTTCGGCCCGGTGATAATCAGCAGGATCTGAGTTTCGTCGTCGAGATACAAATCATTGGGCACAAATCGCTCGCCGCGCTCCTCGAGGAGCTTCTCGATGACCGGATGGCGTCCCCCGGCAATCATGAGCGGCCCTCGTCTCGGCCGATCTTGCCCCGAGGGATGATCGGCCCCATTTTTCGAAACAGCCGTCTCCGTGAATTCCGGCCGGGTATAATTGCGCGCCGCCGCAATCCGCGCGAAATTCGCGAGCACGTCGAGCTGCGCGATGGCCGCGGCCGTCCGCCGCAGCCTGGACGCCTGGCTCGCGATCGCTTCGCGGATTTCACCGTAGAGGCGCCGCTCGATTTCAAGTACCCGCTCCTCGGCCGAGAGGATCTTGTGTTCGTATCCCCTCAGCTCGTTCGAGGTGAACCGCTCGGCGCCCACGAGCGTCTGCTTTCGCTCGAAATCGGCAGGCACGAGGTGAAGGTTGGCCTTGGACACCTCGATGTAGTACCCGAATACCTGGTTATAGCGAATCTTGAGCGAGGCGATTCCCGTGCGCTTCCGTTCGCGATCTTCCATCCCGGCGATGATCTGGCGGCCTTGTTTGGTCATATCATGGAGCTCGTCGAGTTCCCGGTTGAACCCGCGACGGATCACACCCGGATCGCTCGGCGTCGCCGGCGGATCGTCTGCAATCCCGCGCGCGACGATCTCGCGCACGTCCGTCATCTCGTCGATCTCCTCCCGCAGCGCGGCGAGCCTCCCCCGGTTCGCGCACTCGGCATGGTCATTCCGAAGAGTCGCGTCCGTGCCATCGGCGGCAGACGGTTCCCCGGCCATCAACTGCCGCACCCCCGGGATCCTCTCAAGCGATCCTCGCAATGCCAGCAAATCTCGCGGCTGGACGACGCCCAAGGTCACGCGGCTCAGGAGCCTTTCCAGATCCAGGATGCCCCCGAGCTCCTTGCGAATCTCCTCGCGCGCGACGGTTCGCGCCTTGAGGGCGGCCACGGCGTCCTGCCGCTCTCTAATCTCGGCGAGCGAAATCTCTGGCCGCAGGATCCATCGACGCAAGAGTCGCGCGCCCATGCCGGTCGCGGTCTCATCGATCGCCCGGAGGAGCGTCGCCGAGGCGTCATCGCCCATCGCCGGCTCGACGAGCTCCAGGTTTCGCGTCGTCACCTGGTCGAGAATCATGGCGTCCTGCTGCTCGTAGTAGGAAATACGGTCCAGGTGTTCAAGGCCTCGGCCGGCGGGCCGCAACGCGGGAATGGCGACCGTGTCTTCCGGTCTTCGCGGGCTGATCGCAGAGGTTTCCCGCAAGTAGTGCACAATGGCGGCGGCGGCCGAGGTGGCCTGCGCGTGACCGGTCAGTCCGAATCCCTCGAGCGCCGCCACGCGAAACTGTTCCTCGAGTAGTCGCACGGCATAATGGCCCTCAAAGACCCACTCATCAAGCGGCGTCTCGACCGCGCCGAGCCCATTCAGGTGCTCGGGCGGCGCGGTCGCAAACAGCGTTGCCGGTTGCTCGACGAGGATCTCCCGTGGTCGCAGGATCCCGAGTTCATCGCGCAGCCGTGTCTCCGCCTCGGAGCCGGAAAATTCCGTGGCCCGGAACTCACCGGTCGACAGGTCGACAAATGCCAGCCCGACCGTCGGTTCGAGTACTCGCCTCGAGCCCCGTCCCGCCTGACCCCCCGGTTTGCTTCTCGCCACGGCGGCGAGAAAATGATTCTCCTTGGCCTCGAGAAGCGATCCCCCCGTCGCGGTCCCGGGCGTGAGCACCCGGATTACCTCGCGCCGGACGAGTTTCTTTCCCGGCCCCGGCTCCTCCATCTGTTCGCAGATGGCGACCTTGTGTCCGGCGCGGACGAGCCTGGCGATGTAATTTTCGGCGGCATGGTAGGGAACCCCGCACATCGGCACGGCCTGCCCCCGTTCCTTGTTGCGTGCCGTTAGCGTGATTTCGAGCAGACGGGATGCGACCACCGCGTCGTCGTAGAAAAGCTCGTAGAAATCGCCCAGTCGAAACAGCAGCAGTGCCGTCGGATGCTGCCGCTTGACGGCTTGATATTGCTGCATTAACGGCGTCGTCGGCTCGGTCATTTCCGCGGAAGACCTGCCCAGCCCCTAGATTGTTGTTCCCGAGGACACTCGACGCAACCGGAAGTCCGCTTTCGCTTCTCGGTCGTGGCCCTCGAAGCGCCCGGCAAAGTCCTCGGTTGGGAAGTGATTATGCTGGCAGGTTCGCTCGTTTGGCAACAGCGTTCCTCGCTACCGGCAGCCCGCCGGGCCGGGTGGGGACTCTCAGCCGGCCGATCGTCGGCAATCGTCGGCCGCTTGCTCTTTCGAGTCTTGCGCGGCCAGATTATACTTTCCCGTGCCTCCTCTGAGCCCCACCAAGCTGGAAATCGAAATCAAACTCCGAATCACCGATCTGCCGTTGCTGGTGCGCAATCTTTCGAGCCTCGGTGCGACTCCGGCCGGCCGCGTCCTAGAGAAGAACACGCTCTATGATACCCCCTCGTCTGAGTTCCGCCGTCGGGGCCGTCTCGTTCGCCTCCGCATCGAGACACCGGCGCCCTCGGCCGCATATCCGGGCGGACCGCACCGCGCGATTTTGACATCGAAGGCCCCGCCTGGCCCAGCTCTCCTGAGCCTGCGCTCTCGAGGCCCTCTTTATAAGGAAAGGCTCGAAAGGGAACTGGTCGTTCAAGACCCGAGACGCTGGCCGGCGGTACTCCGTTC
>DATMRE010000197.1:0-2132 GCA_035566475.1 Verrucomicrobiia bacterium
GGCTTCAAACTGCGAGGGCGGAAGAAAGACGCCGCGGTCGAGCATTTCGCGAAAAAAGGCCCCGAACCGCGCGGTGTCCGCTTTCCTGGCACCCAGGTAATCGCGGATGGGCTCGGCTGAGAAGAACAGAGTGAGCGACGACCCCGCGATGTTTAACTGGCCAGGCACTCCTGCATCCCTGAGCGCGGCGCGCAGGCCCTCGGCCAGCCGCTCCGACTTCCGATCGAGCGCGTCATAGAAGGCCGGCTCGCTGAGCTTCGGAAGTGTCGCAAGGCCGGCGCGCATCGCGAGCGGGTTCCCTGAGAGTGTGCCGGCCTGATAGACCGGGCCGACCGGAGCGATCATTTCCATTATGTCACGTCGGCCGCCGTAGGCCGCGACAGGGAGACCTCCACCGATAATCTTGCCGAGAGTCGTCAGATCCGGTCGAATTTGAAATAGGTCTTGCGCTCCGCCGTACCTCAGACGGAAGCCCGTGATGACCTCATCAAAAATCAGCAGAGCGCCTTCTCGCTCGGTAATTTTGCGCAAGCCCGCAAGGAAATCCGCTTCCGGACGCACCACCCCCATGTTCGCCGCCACCGGCTCGACGATGACCGCAGCAATCTTGCCCGCGTGCGTGTCGAAAGTACGTTCGACGGCCGGGAGATGATTGTAAGGGGCGGTGAGCGTGAGGCTGGCGAGCGCAGCAGGCACGCCCGGGCTCGAGCGAATGCCGAGAGTCGCAAGGCCGGAGCCGGCCTCGACCAGGAAGCTGTCGGCGTGGCCGTGATATCCGCCCTCGAATTTCAGAATGAGGTCGCGGTCAGTGAAACCGCGCGCTGCGCGAATCGCCGACATCGTAGCTTCGGTACCGGAGCTGACAAAACGGATGCGCTCGATCGAAGGCAGGGCGCCGGCGATTTGTTCGCCGAGTGAAATCTCAAGCGGGGACGTCATGCCGTAGCTTGTGCCGCGGCGGGCCTGGTCGGCGATCGCGGAGACGACATCGGGATCGGAATGGCCGAGAATCAACGCACCCCAGGAACAGACGAAATCGATGTATTCGAGGCCGTCGACATCGTAGAGGCGCGAACCCTGGGCCCGTTCGATCACGATCGGCGTGCCGCCGACAGCGCGAAAAGCGCGGACTGGGCTGTTGACACCGCCGACGAGTATCCTCTCAGCACGCGCGAAGCACTCGGCAGATCGAGGCCGCGAATTCGCTGAGGCGTCTCGTGTGACTCGGCTAGCCATTGAACGATTGTCTGTCCGATTCGATAGCCCACCTGGGGCCTCGAGAGCTTCTAAGAAGACGGCGCTTCGCCGAACCGCAGCCGGAACCGGCGCCCGGGCTTCGGGACCGTTCCAACCGGACCCGGAGGCGCTAGCACCCCTTGAGCCAGCGGGCGATGTCCTTCGCATGATAGGTAAGGATGATCGCGGCGCCGGCGCGCTCGATACCCATCATGATCTCAAGCACGATCCGTTTTTCGTCGATCCATCCGTTTTGCGCCGCAGCCTTCACCATCGCGTATTCCGCACTGACGTTGTAGGCGGCGATCGGAACATCGAAGCGCTCGCGGACGCGCCCGATGATGTCAAGATAGGCCAGCGCGGGCTTGACCATGATCATGTCCGCGCCTTCTTCAAGATCGAGGGCCACTTCGCGGAGCGCTTCGCGCGCGTTCGCCGGATCCATCTGGTAACTGCGGCGATCGCCCGATTGTGGGGCCGACTGCGCCGCCACGCGGAACGGCCCATAGAACGCCGAGCAGTATTTCGCCGCGTAAGACAGGATGGCCACTTGTTCGAAGCCATTTTCATCGAGCTTCCCGCGGATGGCTCGGACCCGGCCATCCATCATGTCCGAAGGCGCGACGATGTCGGCTCCCGAGCGTGCGTGCGAAAGCGCCGCGTTGGCCAGAAGCTCGAGCGTCGGATCATTCAGAATCTCGCCTTGGTCGAGCACACCACAGTGGCCATGGCTGGTATATTCGCACAGGCAAACATCGGTGATCACCAGCAGATCGAGATTGGCCTTGCGAATGGCTTCGATCGAGCGCTGCACGGCTCCATGAGCGGCCGCCGCCTCCGAACCGCTCTCGTCTTTCTCCTGGGGCAAACCGAACAGAATCACGGCCGGGACCCCT
>DATMRE010000198.1:0-5275 GCA_035566475.1 Verrucomicrobiia bacterium
TTCGACCCGGAAGGACACGTCGCGCAGCACCCAGTCTTCTTCTCGGGGCGATCGTCCGCCGTGATAAGCGAACCAGACGTGGCGGAATTCGATCTGGCCGCGCGGCGAGAGGGCGCCCTTCGTGCTTGCCGGAGAAAGGATCGCCGCCGGCTCGTCGAGCAGCTTGAAAATCCGTTCCGAAGCGGCGATCGCGGTCTGCAGGATGTTGAATTTTTCGCTCAGGTCTTGAATCGGGCGGAAGAACTTCTGCGCGTAAATCATGAACGACATCAGACGGCCGATTCTAACCGTCCCGGCAATTACGCGCAGCCCGCCAACCCAATAGAGCAGCGCGATGCCCCCCATGCTGAGAAATTCGACGGCAGGGAAAAAGAACGAGAAGGCATCAATGGCGTCCTTGTAGGCCTCCATGTGCACGCGATTGAGTTCCTGGAACTGTGTGAGCGATTTCCGCTCGCGGTTGAAGAGCTGTACGACCGCCATTCCGCCGATGTGTTCCTGCAGAAACGCATTGATTCTGGCAACCGCGGTGCGGATCCGGCGGTTGGCGTCCCGCACATAGTTGCGGAAGAAATACGTCAGCAGGACCATCAGGGGCAGAGGGGAGAGCGTCGCGAGAGCGAGATTGCGATTGAGGACAAACAGCCACACGGCCAGGCCGAATAACATTGTGAAATCGTTTAGCATCGCTACCACGCCGGAAGCGAAGAGATCGTTCAACGCGTCCACATCGGTCGTCGAGCGCGTCACGAGACGGCCCACCGGGCTGCGGTCAAAGAAGCTCATCGGCAGGCGCTGCAGATGCCCAAAGATTTCCTTGCGCAGGTCGTACATCGTTTCCTGGCCGACCCATTGCATGATTCGCACTTGCGCATATTGCAGGCCAAAGCTCGAAACGAGGGACCCCAGAAATACCAGCACCACCCGCAGCAGGCCGGCGCCGGCCGATTTGGCGGTGATCGTGCCGGCGAATCCCGGAACGATGTACGAATCGATCCCGATGCCGAACAGATAGGGCCCGACGAGCTCCATGGCGGCTACGCCGAGAGCCATGGCAACCGCGAGAACGACCCACCAGCGGTACGGCCGCAAATACTTCATCAACCGCCGCGCGAGCTGCGCGTCGTAGACCTTTCCCAGTTTTTCTTCTTCGCGAAAATCACTCATTCGCGTTCCAGCTCTTCTTCGAGCAGCTGCCTCTGGTAGAGATCCGCGTAATAGCCGCCGAGCGCCAACAGCTCCTCGTGCGTGCCGCGCTCGATGAGGCGCCCTTCGCGCATGACGATGATCTGGTCTGCTTCCTTGGCCGTCGAAATGCGGTGAGAGACGAGGATCGTCGTTCGCTGGCGCATGACCTGGCGCAGGCGCCGCAGGATGCGCTCTTCGGTATCGGTGTCGACGCTCGAGAGGGCGTCGTCGAGAATCAGAATTCTTGGCTGCCGGAGAATCGCCCGCGCGAGCGAGGTCCGCTGCTTCTGGCCGCCCGACAGCGTCACGCCGCGCTCGCCGACCATCGTGTCCAGCCGCTGCGGGAAGCTTTGAATTTCGCCGGAGATGCTTGCGATCTCGGCCGCTTGGAGAATGCGCTCCTCGGTGGCATCGTCCACGCCGAGTGCGATGTTTTCGCGAATCGTGTCGCTGAACAGAAATGTGTCTTGGGGAACATACCCGATCGCGCCGCGCAGTTCGGCGAGCGAATACTCGCGGATCGATCGGCCATCAATCAGCAGTGTCTCGGGCGGCGCGTCCCACAACCGCGCAATCACCGCGGCGAGCGTGGATTTCCCGCTGCCGGTGGGACCAATCACCGCGAGCGTCGAGCCGGCAGGAATTTGGAGGTTGATGTCGCACAGGACCGGGCCGTTGTCGGCGCCATTCTGCATTGTTGGATAGGCGAACGTTAAATGGCGGAATTCGATTTCGCCGCGGATCGGCGATTGGGCGCCCGGCGCTTGCCCGGGAGGCAGCTCGCGAGGCCGTGCGTCGCCATTCCCCCCGCCATCGTGCCGCCGCTCGGGTCGACGAACCGCCGAGTCATCGATGCTCGGCTTGGCGGTGAGAATGTATTCCAGCCGGCCCATCGAAGCTGCTCCGCGCTGAAAAATGTTCGTCACCCAGCCGATCGCGATCATCGGAAACACGAGCTGGATCAGGAAAGCGTAGAACGCTGAAAAAGTGCCGAGGGACACGCGGCGATCGATCACTTCGACGCCGCCCATCCCGAGCAGGATCACGACCGTGAGTCCAATGAGCGCCGAAAGGGCAGGGAAAAACAGGCTCCATGAGCCGATCAGCTTGATGTTCCGGTTCACGTACTCGCGATTGGCCTGGTCGAACGACTCGGTTTGCTGCTTCTCCTGCACGTAGGCCCGGATCACCCGTACGCCCGTGAGGTTTTCCTGCGCCCGAGTGGAAAGCACCCCGAGGGCAGCCTGGATCTGCTCAGACAGCTGGTGGATGATCTGGCCAAAATAGCGGACCGCGAGGACAACGAACGGTACGGGAATCAGAACCCACAGCGTGAGCGACGGCGACAGCTTGAGCATGAAGAAAATCGCCAACACCATCGTTGCAAATGTCGTGGCGCTGTACATGATGCCCGGGCCGAGCACCATGCGCACGGCGTTCAGGTCGTTGGTGGCGCGCGACATCAGATCGCCCGTTCGGTTCCGCACGTAGAATTCAGGCTCGAGCCTGACGAGCCGGGCCATCAGGTCGTTTCGCAGATCGAACTCAATCTCGCGCGAGATTCCGATCAGGATCCACCTCGTCCAGAAGGAGAGGAATCCCTTCACGAGCATGACCCCGATGAGAATCAAGCAGTAGAGGCCGAGCGCATGCCGGCTCAATGGCGCGTAAAAAGAAAACAGCGGGTGGAGGATGGCGCGAGAGGGGCCGGTCAGCGTGGAGAGCGCCTGAGGCGAGCCTTTCAGGCAGTCCGTGATCGCGCCGATGATCAATTGCGGAAGGGCGCCGACGATACCCATGAGCGCCAGCGCCAGAAGGCCGACGGCAACCATCCCCTTGTAACGCTTCACATAGGGGAGGAGCGCCTTCAGATGATCCCAGCCCGACGGCTTACGCTCGCGCTGAGCGGCGGTCGAACTTACAGGTTGTGCGATGGTGCTCATACGTCAGTGACTCGACGCCGCAAGAGTGTTCTGTATGACTCGCGCGGTCGACCGTTACAAGATATCTCGATCGAACGTGGCGCTCTCCGGCCCGCCGAATTCAAATGCATCCGCAAGCGATTCTACCGCCTCGTTTCCGTTCACGGAAGCGCTCTCGGATCGCAGGTTTCCGTAGATTTCACACATCGGAATCCAAAATTGCCGGATCGCTAAGGCGCGGCCAGGATCTCATCGAGGCGAGCTTCAAAATTCTCCTCGCCTTCCGACCACAGGCAGATACGTTCAAGCGGAACTGCCTTTTCGATGCTGCCAACCCAGTGGAGGAGCCTGCGGATGTTTTCTCGTGTCTTCTCCTGATATTGCTCGAGGTGCTCGGGCCACGCCATGGCTTCCAGAAACCGCGCCTCTTCGGGGCCTTCGGCGGATCGCCGGGCGACCCGGCCGATGCCGAGCAGCCCGGCGTGTCCGGTGAAGAGGTGCTCGAATCCAAAGTTCACTCCGAGATGCCCGTATTCCCGCCAGAATGCATGGTCGTAGTCTTCGCCGTGACAAAAGATTTCAACCGCCTGCGGCTTGAGCTGCCATCGAGTGGTCGCCACATCGAATACCCAAAGGTCCCAGTGGCACTGAACCTCGAACGACGAATCATTGTGCAAGTGATCGCGCGCGAGCTCGATGATTCCGGCCACATCCAGCGGCATCGCGCGCAGGTCGTGCTCCAGGATCGGCGCCTCCGCTGCGTCCACGGCCCGAATCGCCAGGTATGTGAATCCGGGCTTGGTCGCCGAGAAGGGAGCCGTCGACAAGAAGGCGCCAAGACGCTCGAGGATCGAGCTCTCCGGAAAGTCCGTGCACCAGAGGCTCAAGTAGGACTGATTCGACATACAGAACATTATACCGGCAGGTCCCGTCGAATCGGAAATCAGACCAAATGAGCGAGGGAAAGTTGGCGCACTTGTGGCCGGAACACGGCTACTTGGTATTCTGCGGCAGGTCGTCCTCATCCCGACTGAAAGCAGAGGAGATTTCCATCAGGCGCTCCTTCAGGGTGTCCCCCATGCCAGAAAGAATCTCGGCGCACGTTTCGCGCAGGCGTTTTTCGGCGGCTTTGGACAGAGTATCGAGAACCGTCTGCGAATTTTGGCCGAGAGTTGTCGCGGAGGCGAGCAGCCACGCATTGGAAGCCTTCTCAAGCCGCAGTTTATATTGCTCGAGCGACTCATCCGCCGATTTCGTCCATCTCTGGACCCACTCCTGTTTCTCCGCCTCGCGCGTGGCCCCCCAGGATTCCAGCATCGGCACCAGCTCTGATTGCAGGAACGTCCGGGCTTGGTCAACCCCCTGCGTCATTCGTTCGTCCAGATTTTTCTGGAAATCGGCGAGCGACCCCTCGCGGTTCGACTCCATGTCGGAACGGGCCTTCTCGAGTGCTTGGCGTGAGGCATCTTCGAATCGGCGGAGCGACTCCTGCGTGAGCCGACGAACTCCGTCGGTGAAGGTCGCGTTCGCGATTTCGGCGGCTTCGCCGAGCTTCGCGCGTTCGCGGTCCACTGCTTGCTTCGCCGATTCCTCGATCTCCCCCTGGCTGTGCTCGACGTAGGTGCGACGGAAGTGATCGAGCTCGGAAGCCACGAGGCTTGAAATTTCCGCAGCACGATCCCGCAGAGACGACGTCGATTGCTCGACCGCCTTCTCGAGTGTCGACTGCATCGTCGTTTGCGCCTTCCTCTGATACCACTCGGAGGCCTTTGAGAGGGTTTCGTAGATTTCGTGCTGCGCTTCGCTGTTCTTGCGTTCAACCTCTTCTCCGAGTTTCAAGAGAACCGCGCGGCACGACTGCTCGATCTCGGCCGGGTACCTGGCGGTCTCCTCCCGCAGCCGCGCGAGCGATTGCTGCAAAACCTCGTCCGACACCCGGTGAAATTGCTCGCGAACCGCGTCCTGAGTCCGCGCCATCTGCTCGGAAGCCTGTTCGGCTTGCTCACGAATGGAGTTCAGCTGAGAGCGGGTGGCCTGCTCGACGGCGCTGGCGAGCTCGGCGGTCACCCTGTGTATGGCTTCTTCGGACGCCTTGTCGACCTGCCCGCGGACCGAATCCTGGATTTCGGCGGCGTGTGCCGCCTGCTCGGTGGCCCGCTCGACTT
>DATMRE010000199.1:0-2029 GCA_035566475.1 Verrucomicrobiia bacterium
GACGAGACGACGGTGTGCCGCTTCCGTCATCTGCTCGAAGCGCACGATCTTGGCCAGCAGCTGTTTGACGAAGTGCAGCGGCATTTGGCATCGAAGGGACTGAACCTGATTGGGCGCACATCAAGATAGACGCGAGCGCATATCCGGGAGACCGGGATCGGTCTCCAGGACACTCTTGCGCTCGCGTATGACCTGCCACCACGCGAGTAACTTGGCATAGTCGGCCAAAACTTCCTCGCCTTCGGGGGCTGCCGCGAAGTAGGCGATCATGGGCGCTACGTGAAAATCGGCCAAGGACCACACCTTTCCCCCGGCAAGAGGCCCATCGCCGGGAACGATGGCTTCGAGCGCGGCAAGGACGCGAAGGGAAGCCTCAAGACCCGTGCGAATTCGCGCCTCGTCAGGCTCCCGACCCCTAAAAGAGGGCGAACACTCGCTCGCCGGCGACTTGCCGTACCATTGGCACATAGCCGTAGGAGTCGATGATCGAGATGATTTGCGCCATCCGAGCGCGCTGGCGTGGTTCCGATGGCTGTAACGCCGGGCCAGGGAAGGCTTCGTCAATATACCGCGTAATCGCCTCGGTCTCGTAGAGCGCAAAGTCGCCGTCTACGAGCACCGGAACACGCTTGAACGGATGCAGGGTGAGATATTCGATGGGCACGTCCGTCGCAAACGGATCGATCTCGACGTTCTCATAAGTCAGCCCTTTCTCGGCCAACGCGATACGGGCTATCCGCACATAGACGCTATAGCGAAAACCGTGAAGAACCAGCGACATTTGATAATCCCCCGGAGCGGCGCGAGCTACGCAGGTGGTGCTTTCTCGAAGACCTCGTCGCCTTCGGCGAACGAGACCCACGACTGCTTGCTGCGCGTCCAAATGTGCCGGGTCGGCCGGAGCCACGATGTATCGTCGAGCGTACCCGCCCGGACACGGATCACCCCATCCCGCGCCGGGCCGGCGATCCACGAGCCGCATTCCGGGCAAACCCATCGGATGCTCGTTCTGCCGCTATCGGCGAGGCGCTGAAGGGCACGCGGCTCAACCCCACCGAGTTTGAACGCCGCCTCCGGTACCACGATACCCATTGAGAAGGCGCTGCTGGTCAGCCGTTGGCAATCCCGACAATGACAGGCGTAGACGGACTGAGGGGTCTCGCTGATCTCGTACCGGATTTTGCCGCATTGGCAACCGCCGGTTTGTGGGAGTTTCATGGTCACACCTCCCGCCGCGTTCCGATTGGTCTACGACAGCTTGCGCTGTTCCTCTAGCTCTGACCAGACCTCGAACAGCGCCTCAGTACGGGCCGGGTCATCGGCGACCGCGTCGACGAATAGCGCTCCCGAGCATGTTGAAGGCGTCTTCCTCGGTGTTGTCGGTTTGCAAGACCCCGAGGGTTTCGGCGATGTACTCGCCGATTAGCTCCTGATCGGTGGTCGCCTTGGATTTCTCGATGCAATCGGCGATCACCATCGTCGGATTTGGCTCGGCCATACACGTATCCCTTTAATCGGCGTTGGCTCGTATAGCACGGCGCGCCCAACGAGCACCTCTACCGACCTGGGTAAAGCCGCATCTACTGGTGATTCTGATGTCCGCGACCGCTCCAGCGGGGGACCGATGGTTCGAATCCATCTCCCTCCAGCGGCGAGTCAGGAACGAACCATACAGCTAACAGGCAGGTCCGGCCTTCCTTTTCTATCGCCGTCAGGTCGCGTACATCGAAACGACTCGCCGGAGGCTCATAGTCCAGTCATCCGACGCCACAGCGACCAAAAACCGCGCACCGCGCGGCCTCGGTCGCACGGGTGGCCTGGCTCTCGATCAGCCCTCGTCGGCCACCGTTCACAGTCCAAGCTTCAGAAATGTGGGTGCCGAATGGGAATGATTGCCCGATTACTCGTGTTTGAGATCATATGGAAGGCGTCATCTACTTGTCGTTTCTCTTATTGCGCGGGGTCGCGCTCGTTCTCGGCTCTGTTGGAGTCTTTTGGTTGTACGCGAGCTGCATGGGTGCGCCAGTCG
>DATMRE010000200.1:0-3901 GCA_035566475.1 Verrucomicrobiia bacterium
CTCGCTCAGCCATGCGGGTGTGGAGAGCCCGCTCCCACAGGCCCTGATCGAGCAGATCACCGCAAGCCTGCTCCAAGACGTGGCGCCGGTAAGAGACATTTGGCCCCGGGAGGTCGACCTCGGGGCGCGGCTCGAAGGGGAGCATGAACTTGCCGTACTCACAAATATACGCCGTCCAGTCCATCAGCCGATCGCGGCTGCCATTCTCCACGGCCCCCCCGATTGCGGCGTCTGGGAAGCTGCGGTGAGCCTCAATGATCCGGTCGTACCAGTCCGGGTCGAAAACAAAGTGGTCTCCGGTAGTCACAATGATGTCACCCCGTGCCCTCCTGATGCCGATTGCCCGCAGTGAAGGGATCGGTCGTTGGTCCGGGAGCCCGATCACGACGGCGTCAGGGTATTCGGCGGCGATGCGTTGCGGGGTGTCGTCTCCCGAAGCCTCGACGACAATGACTTCGGCGCGCTCGCGTCCGCGCTGGTCGGCCAGCGAATGCAGACACTGCGCGATGTACCGATACCCGTTCACCGAGGCGATGACCACGGATAATGCGGGCAGCACTAGTGCCGAGGCTTCCTCATCCATGGAGGCTGCACATCCTCGCGCGTCTTTTTTCTCTTTTGGTTCCGAACCAGTTGTACAGGATCGATACGAGATATCCCGCAATGAAACCTGTGGCGAAGCCATAGCCGAACCCAATCAGACTGCCAATGAACGTAACTCGATAGCCGACGAAGAACTGGCCGAGAAGTGCGAGGTGGGCACCCACATTTTCACCGCCCTTAAGGATGAGCCAGTTCGTCGCGACGAAGATCACGCTTCCGAGCAGCGTACCGAAGACCAGCCCCTGCACCGTCGCGTCGAAGCGGGCCAAGCGAGTGAGGACGATCTCCGCGCCATCGCCGTCCACGTCGGCCATCTCACCCTCTCCCCTCTAAAAGCAGTCAAGCATCCTGCGCAGCCGCCATCTGCGGTAGACCGCAACAAGGTAGAGGAAGATTACCAGATTCCGGAGCCCTGCGAACAGCCATCCGCCAATAAAGCCGCTGAGAAACCCATAAAACAGGCCGAGAAGGCTTCCTGACCAGGTAACCGAGTAGCCGGGAAAGTAATTGCCGAGGAGCCCCAGTGTCGGGCCTATCACCGGTCCGCCCGCCAGTAAGAGGAGCAGCGTGGCCGCAAACAGGCCCAACCCGCCGAGCACCCCTACGGAGAGTCCGAGAGCGACCCGATCGATCCTGAGGAACACCCGCGCCAGCTCCTCTTCGACCACGGCATCGAGGTCCGAGAAGGGCTTCGACGCGGTGGTCCTCACCTCTTCATGGTAATCCTGCTCGGTGTTGATGCTCCAGAGGTCGTGCGGTTCGCCGAGGACCATGCTGCGCACCGCCAGCATGCCGGTGAGCATGGCATGGTCTTGATTGTTGTACCGGTGCAAGCCATTCCGCCCGATTGTCCGGAAATTCTCGAGGCTGTCGACGAACTCGCGTACGACCGCTAGAGCTTCGCGATAGTCGGACCCGTAGACCGGATACGCCTTTGGCACTCGCACGACGCACCCGTCCTCCACTTCGGCCGCACGGCAAAGTCCGATCCGCTCGAGTTCGCATTTCGCCAGCTGAAGGAGATCCTCGTCGCTCGTCGTCCAAAGAGCGTCTCCTTCCGTGCAGAAATACTCGAGGCCAAGACTGGTCTTCGTAGAGTCGGGCACCATGTCCGGACTCCAGTTCTTGAAGTTCTGGATGCGGCCCACCTGAACTTTCGGATCGTGAACATAGATCCAATTGTCGGGAAACAGCTCGGGCTTATTGACAATGCACACAACAGTCAGGAAATCCCGGTAGCGGAGCCGCACGGCGGCATCGACAACGGCCGCTGGAGACCGGTCGAGACGGCGGACGAAATCGGTCACCGGCATGCTCGAGATAAAGCTGGTACCGTTGATCGTCTCTTCTCGGCCTTGATGCCGGACGACGACGCTGTCGATGCGGCGCCCGGTGCGATTGACCCGGACCACCTCGGCCTCAGTCAAGACAGTCCCGGCACCGCGCTCGATTTCGCTCTTGACCGCGTTCCACATCATACCGGGCCCGTAGCGCGGATAATCGAACTCTTCGATGAGCGTTTTGATCGTCGTCCTCGGCCTCAGGAACATGCTCATGAGAGCAGTTCGCAACGACAGATCCTTAATTCGCTGGGCGGCCCACTCCGCCTTCAGTTCCGAGCAAGATATACCCCACACTTTTTCTGTGTAGGCTTTAAAAAAGATCTGGAATAGTCGCTTCCCGAAGCGGTTCGTCACCCACTGCTCGAACGTGTCCTCGCGGCGGTGCGGGAGCAGTTGCCACTTCAGATAACTGAGCAGGACGAGCAAGCCTTCCCACAGCCCTAGCCCCTTTAAGGCGTTGAACGGGCGTAGTGGATAATAAAAAAATTTTCCGTTGTAGTAAATCCGTGACAGGCGAGGCCGGCAAAGGAAGTTTTCTCGGAGCACTTCCTGCCACATCTTTTTCACCTCTTGCACTTTGGTGAAAAAGCGATGGCCTCCCATATCGAAATAGTATCCGCGATACTGGGCGGTGCTGGCGAGGCCGCCCACCAGGTTCTGCTGCTCAATAACAATTGGACGGAAGCCCAACTTAACTAGTTCGTAGCCTGCCGTGAGGCCAGCTGGCCCGGCGCCAATAACGACGAAGTCTCCTCCCATCCCTCCGTCGGCACTCATCGATATCTCCCCAATCGGATAGGTGGCGAGGCCACAGCATGGCGCCCCGGTTACTTCCAGCCAGCAACAACTTTAACCCCGTAGCATCGAGAGCAGCCGCATCGAAATCAAGTCGAATCCAGGGTTAAATCGAAAATTTCCGCCCGTTGGCACCCAAACCGTCAATCCGACTGGGATTTTCGGATTCGAGACTCCGAGAAAAGCCGAAAGGAAGGGGTGAGGGAGTTCGCCACCTGCACTTGCGCGGGATCCGTCAGTTTAGTTCGGTCGGCCGCGTTGCCGTGCAACTCCGCTCGGCAGCGCCGACAGTAAGCGCACGTACTGATAACCAACGGCGCAGCACACGTAATAAAGGAGATGAAGGGGAAGACAAGCCCCCGCAAAGACCATCCCCCGGGCGCGCCAAAGGAACCGGTAGAGATCCCGATTGATAACAACGATCGCCGCAATGCAAGCGCAGGCAGGAACCAGGAGCTCGACACGGAGCGGGCTCGCAGCAAAGAAGAGACCGCCAAGTCCGGTAAGAGCTATTGAGAACCTTTGACTGCGTCGCAGGTTCAGGTCGTCATGCAGCCCTTCACTCTCAAGGATCAACTGCGACCAAGGGATAGCTCGGTAGACGATGTCCGTACGGATGACCGACCACAGCGTCCACCGCTTCAGGTGCGTGACCTGCAAGGATTTGTCGAGGAGGATCCGGTAACCCGCCCGGAACAGGCGGTTTCCCAGCTCGATGTCCTCGATCGAGGGGCGCGGGAACCGCCGCTCGTCGAAGCCGCCCACCCGCACGAAAGCGGAGCGGGTTACCGCACCACAACCTGCCCAGAAGGTCCTCGCCTCGGCCTTGGCTGTCTGATGCACGAAATGATGCATGAGGTTCCGATATTGCGACACCAGCCCGGGCGCCGCAGGGCGCGAGTCGTAGGAGCCAAACACCGCGGCGATCTCGCGATGGCCGCGCAGCACTGCCCGGATTCTTCTGATCGCGTCGCTGGCGACGACCACGTCGGCATCAACAAAGAACAAGACCTCGCCCCGCGCGTGTCGGGCACCGTGGTTGCGCGCAGCCGCCGGGCCGGCGTTGCGGCCGAGGCGCAGGACCCGGGCGCCCGCACTTGCGGCCACGGACGAGATGTCATCGGTCGAAGCGTCATCGACGACGATGAGCTCCGTGTCGG
>DATMRE010000201.1:0-8807 GCA_035566475.1 Verrucomicrobiia bacterium
ACGATCACCTTCACCTCAGACGGGATCTTCGCAAGCTCGCGCTCGGCCGTGCGGAAGGGGTCATCGAGCGAGGCCATGAACGTGCGGCCTTGCAGGTTCAGTACCGCATAAGCGGTCCCATTGCTTGCGCGGCCACAATAGAGTCCGGATCCGGGCAGGCCATTCGGATAGTTGGCCGGCCGCAGCAACCGCGGTTCGTGGGGAAAGAAATCGAGGATTTCCCTGCGGTCCCAGATGTGGTTCCCGCCGGTGATCACGTCGATCCCGCAGGAGAACAATTCCTGGGCGAGACGCGGCGTGATGCCAAATCCAGAAGCGGAGTTTTCGCCATTCGCGATACAGAGATCGATCTGTCGCTGCGCAAGGATGTCCGCGAGTCGGTCAACGACAATCTTGCGACCGGGCGAACCAACGATGTCGCCGATGAATAGGATTTTCACGGTCAGGTGCCTTGATTCTCTAACCAGGTGCCCGATGTCTCCTCCGGAGTCCGCCGGGGTCAAAAACCTCAAGGAAATCTGCGGCCTTGATGGAAGGAGCGGTCCACTTCGCCGTGCGGTGCTAGGCCCTGAACCCCACGAAATAGGTGGGCGCCCTGCGCCTGCTTTGAGGCTGTCCCTGGCCGGCAGGCCGGTTCGGGATGTGCACAAGGGCAGGACGACGCGGGCACCCTGGGATCCAGTGTTGGTTCAATAGGCTTTCGCAACGTCACCTGCGTTGCAGGCCAACTCCGCCCTTAATTGTAGCAGGGAAAACCGAGGTGAGAGCGATCAAGCGAACTGCCTGAGTCGAGAGACCCAGCCATCGGCAAGCTGCCGGCTAGAACAGAAACTTCAGGCGAGGGCCAACGGAGGTTCCCGCGGGTCGGGCGGCCGTACCCTCCCGACCCTGTCCCGACCGAGACAGTCAGCGCAAGGCCGCGGCGCCCGCTTCCCAATCGGCTTCTTCGACCGGGTGCTCGGCGCAGGGAAGGTGCAGCGTGAAGGTGCTTCCTCTTCCCGGAACACTGGTAACCGTAAGCTGCCCCTTCATGGCTTCGGCGATGCTCTTGGCGAGCGGAAGGCCGAGGCCGGTGCCATGGATCTGCGCCGCGGTTACCGAAGGGCTGCGATAGAACGGTTCGAAGATGCGCGGCAAATCCTTTGGGCCGATACCGATACCCCGATCGGAAATACTGATTTGGATTTCCTTGCCGCCCGCGCCGCCTTCGCCGAGCCGGGCGCGAACGCCGATCCAGCGCTCCGCCGCTCCGTACTTCAACGCGTTGGTAATCAGATTCTGCAGGCATTGTGAGAGGGCTGCCAGATCTCCCCTGACGGGCGGGAGGTTGGAATCGGCTTCCTGCTCGACAGTGAACTGAGCAGCGCGGATCAGCCCTGCCGTGCTCAGAAGCGCTCGATCGATGATTTCAGCGACACTGAGCGGACGCACGCTGTACTGTTGCTGGCCACCCCGAGCCGAGGCAAACAGGAGGATCTGCTCGACGAGCGTAAACAGCTGTCTCGCCTGACTTCCTATGACCGATCCGTATTGGGCGAGCTGCTGTTTCCCCTCGACCACGCCATGAGCAATATTGTCCGCTGCCGAGCTGATGATCGTGAGCGGCGTGCGAAGCTCATGAGAAACGGCAGTGACAAAATCCATTTGCAACTTTGCCAGGCGTTGCGCGCGTTGACTGGTGATGATCAGCATGGCCATGCTGATCACGAGTAAGAGCAGCACGCCAAAGCTGATCGTGAGATCGCGACGGCGCATCTCAGCCGCGAAGGCGCCGAGCGGCCCGCCCCGGCGATGTTTCACGACGAGCTGCCAGTCCTGGCTCTCCGGAGTTCCTGGCAGCAGCTGAAACCAGGAAATTCCAACCGATGTGGCCGGGCCCTTGTTCTCCGACGGCCGATGAAAGATCCGTATCGGCGATCCGAGCGTCTTGTCCTCGAGGCGCCCAAATAAGTCCATGGTACCGTCGGCATCGGAGACCTCCTCATTTCCAAAACCCGGATCGGAGGAGTAGATTACGCGTTCCGGTTTGCGGCCGGCGACGACGGCGATCTGATAGTCAAGTCCCTCGGTACCTTGAAAATATCGTTGCGCCAGGCGAGGAAGAATTTGAGTCTCGATGACCTTGTTGTCGAGCTCCAGCAGGATCCAACCCCTAGGGCCCGGATTTGGGCGCCGCTCCCGAGGTGATGGAGCTACGGTCGGGACGATCGGGTAAAGAAGTGCCGGGATGTTCGGTTCAAACAGCCAGCCCGCCAACGGGTCGCCTGGATAGAAACGAGTTACGAATTGCTGGGCGGGCGCCTGGGAGCGGAGTTGATCGAGCGGCAGAGTGGCCGTATCGGAGGCCCGAGGTCGAGCGAGCGAAGACACCTGCTCGAGCCTTCCGCGCAAGGGAGCGAATTTGGAGGGCTCAGGATCAGGTTCGAATCGCTGTGTCGATCGCGCGAGTCGCAGCACGCGGACGCCGTCGGCTTCGTCGGGGGAGAGCAAATAGAGCTCTCGAACGAGATCGGGATAAGCGGCTCCCGCCTTCCACTCGGCGAGCCGCCGGATATATTGCTCTTGATCACCTCGCCGACCGGCTTCGGGATCGATCCGCATGGTGAGGCAGATCTCGGAAAAATCCCGGAAGAAGTCCAGGTGCCAGTTAATCATCGACATCTCGAGGCTATCCGCGAGCCGGATGCTCGTAGCCTCGCTGATCTGATCGCTCCAGCGATACTGCAGCGCGGCCAAAACGATCACGATGATCACAGCCGGTATCACGACGGCAGTCGACGAAGCCCGCCATCGGATCGGCAATTTCATAGAGTCGCTACCGTGAAGGGCATGGGACGCTCAACGAACTGAGCTTCCCGTGCAGCCATGCCTTGTTTATACCCGAAGCGGCCTCGGGCCGCAATCGGGGCGCTGGGGGACCGTTCGGCCGACGGGGCACGGAGGATCGCCGCCTAAGTCTTTCATTCAAACGTACCTCGGTCCTAGATTCGATTCCGCTTTCACCGGCATCGGCAGCCGGGTCAGTAGCGAAGAGCCGAGGGCCAGCAGGATCAAACCTGCAGGACATCGCCTTCACGTGCAACTGCGCAGTACAGGACCGGGTCCACAAAGATGGCGATGAAAAGCCGCGAGATCAATCCCGCGACGACGACGATGGCGAAGGGTTTTTGCGTATCGGATCCGATACCCGTCGAAAGCGCGGCAGGCAGCAATCCGAGGCAGGCCACGAGGGCCGTCATCATGATCGGGCGCAAGCGCATCAGAGCTGCTTGACGGGTTGCCGTTCGGATATCCTTGCCCTCCTGTCGCAGCTTGTTGACGAAGGACACAAGGATCACGGCCGTCTCGACGGAGACTCCCATCAGAGCTAGCAAGCCCAGAACGGAAGAAACGCTCAGTGGCGTGTGCGTCACCTTAAGGGCAATCAGAGCACCCACGGGTTCGGTGATCAAGACGCCGAAGGCGATCGCGAGCGGAAATTTGAAATTGCCGTAGAGAGCGAAGAGAATCAGGAAAATCAGCAGCACCGCAAGTGGACCGATGATTTCCATTTGGCGCTTTGCTTCGAGGAATTCGCTGTACTCGCCGCCCCACGTCAGCCGGTAGCCTGCCGGCAGCGATTTCTCGACGTCCGCAATGGCCCGCTGGCCGTCGCGAACGGCGCTCTGGAGATCCCGTCCTTCGATGCTGTACTGCACGCCGATGTAGCGGGAATTGCTTTCACGATAAATGAACGACGCGCCGCTGGCCTCGTGGATATTCGCGAGCTCTCTCAAGGGGATTTGCTGGCCCGCTGGCGTTCCAACGAGAAGATTGCCGATCTCGTGGGCGTTCCCGCGGAATTCGGGCTTCATGCGCACAACGAGATCGAATAATTTCTCTCCTTGGATCACTTGCGTGGCCGCCTGGCCGCCCACCGCAGCCCCCACGATGGCCTCTACGTCGGCGACGTTGACGCCATAGCGGGCAATTTTGTCGCGGTCAA
This sequence comes from Verrucomicrobiia bacterium, assembly GCA_035566475.1. Classification (GTDB taxonomy): domain Bacteria; phylum Acidobacteriota; class Terriglobia; order Acidiferrales; family UBA7541; genus Palsa-295. The sequence continues at coordinate 3,986 of DATMRE010000201.1, forward strand.
CGTCGATCAGCAGGCTCGGCTGGCCGAGCTCGCGCACGACGGTCAACTCGGTGAATCCCGGCACCTCCTGGAGTCGGCGTTTGATCTCGAGCGCCTTGTCCTGCAGAACGTTGAGGTCCGAGCCGTAAATCTTTACGGCGAGCGCGCTCTTGAGTCCCGTGAGCGCTTCGTCGACTGCATCTTCGGCGGGCTGGGTGTAGTTGAAGATGACACCGGGAAAAGCCTGGAGCCGCTTTTGAATGTCTTCGGTGAGAGCCTTCTTATCGCGAATCGCACTGGTCTTCCAGGCGTCGTCGCTGTACGGTTTCAGGCCGACGTAAAACTCGTCGTTGAAGAAACCGGTCGGATCGGTGCCGTCGTCAGGCCGGCCAAGTTCGGAGCCGACATCGGTCACTTGAGGATATTTCATCAGCATGGCGCGAACTTGCGGCGAGAACTTGCTTGCTTCCTCAAAGGAAATCGTATATGGCATGGTCGCGCGGACCCACAGAGCGCCTTCGTCGAGATGCGGCATGAATTCGCCGCCGATGAACGGGACCAGCAGGAGCGTCGCGCCGAAAACAATCACGGCCAGAAGGATGGTCGTTTTCGGGTGATCGAGGCACCGGTCGAGCTGATTTGCGTATCTTTCGCGGACCCATTCGAACGGTTTGTTAACGCGCTCGCGTACGCCCTTGTTGAACCAATAAGCGCACATGACGGGGACGAACGTGAGCGTGAGGATGAGCGCGCCGACCAGAGCGACCGACATCGTGTCCGCCATCGGGTGAAACAGCTTTCCCGAGGGCCCGCTCAGGGCATAAATGGGAATGTAACCGGCGATGATGACCGCGACGGAATAGAAGATTGGGCGGTCGACGTCCTTTGCCGCCGCGAGGATCACTTCCTCGAGGTCGTAATTCTGTCCTTGGCGGAGGCCGAGCTCGCGGAACACGTTCTCGACCATGACGAGCGTGCCGTCAATAATGATCCCGAAGTCAATCGCGCCGATGGAGAGCAGGTTTGCGGCGACTCCGCGCGCGTGCAGAAAAACGAACGAAAAGAGCAGCGCTAGCGGTATCGCGAGCGCGACGATCACGGCGGCGCGGATGCTCACGAGGAAGAACATCAGGACCAGCAGGACAAGAGTCATCCCCAGCAGCAGATTGTGCTCGACCGTGCCGATCGTCAGCCGGACGAGATCGCTGCGGTCGTAGAAGGGCCGCACTTTCACATCGGGCGGCAAGATGTGCTCGTTGAGCTGCTTGGTTTTTTCCTCGACACCTTTCAGCACATTCTGCGTCTGCTCGCCGCGGAGCATCAGAATAACGCCTTCGACCGCATCGTCGGTCTTGTTGAAGCCGAATTCACCGAGGCGCGGCGCGTTGCCGATCGTGACTTCACCAATGTCGCGGACTCGCACCGGCACGCCCGCCTGCGTGCCCACGATGACGTTGCCGATATCAGCGGTATCGCGGACTAGCCCGAGGCCTCGGACGTAGTAGAACTGCCCTCCTTGCGAATAGAAGCCTCCGCCGGTATTCGCGTTATTCGCAGAGAGTTGCTGTACGACGGTCCCTACCGTGACGTGGTAGCCGTAAAGTCGCGCTGGGTCGAGCAGGACTTGGTACTGCATCACCGTGCCCCCGAAGCCGGAGTCGTCGGCCACGCCTGTAACTTGCCTATATTCCCGCTCGATAACCCAATCTTCGTAGGTTTTCAATTCTCGCGGCGAGCGGTCCGGGCTCTCGATGACGTAGCGATAGACGAGGCCCGAGGGGCTAAAAAGGGGTGCCATCGATGCTGCCACGCCGGACGGAAGCTGAACGTCGCTCAGGCGCTCGAAGACGACCTGGCGAGCGAAGTAATCGTCGGTATCTTCATCGAATGTCAGCCGCAAATCAGAAAGTCCGTAGAGTGAAATCGAACGCAAGATTTCCATCTTCGGCGCGCCGTTCATATCGACTTCCAGGGGCAGCGTCACCAGTCGTTCGACCTCCTCGGCGGCGTGCCCGGGCCACTGTGTGATCAGCTCCACCATCGGCGGCGAGAGATCGGGGTAGGCATCGACCGGCATCCGCTGGAATGAGACCGCTCCGCCAAGCGCGAGGAACCCGACCAGTATCAGAATTAGGAAACGCTGCCGCAGTGCGAATTGGACCAGACGATGAATCATGCCAGGTCGGCCGCCTTAGTGTTGAAGCGCATTTGCAAACTGGAGGAACAGACTTCCATCGCCCACAATTTTTTCACCCGCGGAAAGGCCTCTCAGAATCTGGGTCTTCCCATTCTGGCTCTCGCCAACCTCAATCTGGCGCCGGCCGAACTGGGTCGGGCCGACGGCCACATATACGAAGGGTTCGTTCTCGTCATCGCGCAGGATGGCCGCATCGGGAACGGCGATGGCGTTCTGGATCGAGCCAGCCGTAACCGTCACGGTGCAGTACATGTCTCGCTTCAACTTTTCGCCAGGATTATCCACGACAATGCGGGCCTGCAGGGTCCGCGTATTGGGGTCAAGTGCGGCCGACAGGTAGGAGATTTTTCCATGAAAACTCTCGGGATACGCGTCCGTTTGCACGACGACATCATCGCCCGTGCGCACCAAGGCAAGATCGGCTTGATAAACGTTCGCAAGAACCCATACCGTGCTCATATCTGAAATCGTGAAGGCCTGCGTCTGGCCTGCCTGCACGACCTGACCTGGCGAGACGAGGCGTTCGACGACTTCGCCGCCGATCGGGGCGAGGACGGGAATTTGGGCTGAAGAAGGTGCGTTCGCCAGGTCGGCCGGATTCCTGATCCCGAGAATCTTCATTCCCTGCTCAGCGGCGTTCAGGTCGGCCTGGGCCTGGTTGCGGTCCGATTCAGCCTGCAGCAGATCGCGCTCGGCGATGGCCTTGTGCTGATATAGGTCCTGCGCTCGGGCATAGTTCTTCTCCGCCAGGCGGAAGCTATCTGCTGCTTTCAAATAAGCGTCGAGCAACTGCGAATAATCCGGGCTGCTTACTTCGAGCATCGGTTGGCGTTCGTTGACGTGCTCGCCCGGCACAACGAGGATTCGGCTGACAGGCCCGCCCACCTGGGTGATGACAGGCGTGGTGTTAAACGCGTTGTAGGCCACCGAGCCGGTGAGGCGCAACGTTCGCGTGAGCTTCGTCGGCTGAACAGACACGACCTCGACGTGCGACATCTGGTCTTGCGGGATCGAGAAGAGCTCGGGCGTCTGGGATTTTGCGCCCTGCGCAGCAAACGACGTCACCTGGCCCGCGCGTCCGCCTTCGTTCGAGCTGCATCCCGTGAATGCAAATGCGGAAGCGAGCACCACCGCAGTTCCGCACCCGCAGGCACGGTGGGAGATCGGTCGAGTTCTCATGGCAAGCTCCTGGTTCCCACGGCTTCGCGAAGCTGTTCAAGCGCGAGAAGGTAGGAAGCGAGCGCCTGACGGTAGGCGAGCTGTATGGCTCGGTAGCTGCGCTCGGCGTCGAGAAAATCGAGCAGGCTTGCGGCGCCGCGCTGATAGGCATACTCGCTGATGTCACGGTCCTGCTGGGCCTCGTCGAGATAACCTGAGCGATAAAGGCCGACGACCTGGTCGTTCGTGCGCAAATTCTCAAAGGCATCCCGCACATCCGTCAGCACCTGTCCCTCTGCGAACTTCTCCTGTTCCCCGGCCTGGGTGATAGCGTAGCCGGCGCGCGCGATTTCGCCCTGGTTGCGGTCGAAAATGGGAAACTGAACTTGTCCGAAGAAGGAAGCGAGGTTCAGGCTATAGATATGCGTGTAGTTGACCTGAGCCGTTATGTCCTTCTTGCCGATGGCAGTCTGCAGCTGGTACTGGCTGTCTGCGGCGGTCACGCTTTGGCGGGCGGCGAGCAAGTCCGGACGATTCTGCAAGGCTTTCGCCTGGAAGTCCTCGACGTTCCCCTTGAGCGCGGTGTAGTCGAACTGGGCGACCACATCGTAATCCGGAGGCACCGATTCATACCCAAGCAATTGCCTGAGGTCAGAGAGTCCCTCGACCCTCGAGAGCTGTGCCTGCGAGACATCGATCCGGAACTGCAGCATCTGAAGCTTGATCTTCAGGAGGTCGTTTTCGCTGATATCGCCCGCCTTGTAGCGCGCTTCGCTGATGTCCAAGGTGTTCGCGAAGCTCTTCAGGTTCTGCTCGTCCAGCTCGAGTGTCGATTCGTCCAGCTCGACACTGATGTACTGCGAGGCAACGCCGAACGTAAGGCTCCGCTCGTTGTCGGTAACCTCGGAGCGCGTCACGGCGGTCAAGTCCTTCGCCGCCTGCAGGCGGTGCTGCCTCTTCTTGCCGCGCTCGAACAGGTAGCTTATGCCCAGATCAAATTGCGCCGAAGCATCGACATAATCCGAACTGAACTGGCTCGGCTGAAAGACTGGCAAGAACAGCGCGTCCGTCAGAATTACGGGATTGGGACGCAGGTTCGCCGTGATTTCCTGAGCCTCGTTCTGCTGGATCGTCGTGCGAGCGGCGAGCAGGTTGTGGTTGTGCTGGAGCGCCATCTGAATGGCGTCGTCGAGCGATATCTTCACCACCCCTTGATTCTGTGCCGGCACCTGCGCGGCCGGGGACGGTTGGTTTTGCGCAGCCCCGGTGGGGTTCCCGCGAGGTGCGGACTGCGCGTCCAAGGAACCAGCGAAGCACACCGCAAACGCCAGAACTGCAAAGCGCACTCGTTGTACACGCATAAGCACTCAGCTCTCTCTGTAGGTGAATTACGTGGATCGGGGTACCGCGAGCGGCACGGCAAGATACGAGATCACACGGTGGGGCTAGGGGGCGCTCGGGCGGGAACGCGCCCGGTCGCCGGACAAG
>DATMRE010000202.1:0-16872 GCA_035566475.1 Verrucomicrobiia bacterium
CGCATTTGGGCGCGGAGTATTATGACTAGCGGCTCCAGGTCGGATTCGATCGACCGGTCCGCATGGAGCGCAACGAGTCGCTACCCCTCGATGCGAAACGAGAGCCCGCACTCGAGGTCCGGACATGAGCCGGGCGATCGACGCGAGCGCTCCGTCCACCGCAGGAGTTACCGCATTCGAGCCGCACACGGGATCTCATGGCGAATGTCTGCCTGTCGATCGTATAATCCCAAGCCAGAAGCTCAATCCTCAGAATGAAAGGTGTCATGATGGGTTCGAAATCTACCCGTAACGGTATGACGCGGCGAGAAATGATCGGGACGGCCTCGCTGGCTGCCCTCGGTACAACGATGGTGGCTGCGCCCAAGGTCAGCGCCGGGCAGCAGCAGAATTATCAGGTCGGCAAGGCTCCCGGGAAGCACGAGGCACTTGATGATTTTAAGTTCGACCTGGAGGCGGCGAAGGGTTGGGTCGGCGAGGCGGGATCCGCAAAGGAAGCGACCGTCGAGGAATTCCCTGTCTCGAAAAGCATCGCGGGAGTTTCGATGCGTCTGAAACCTGGAGGGATTCGCGAACTGCACTGGCACGCCATCGCTGCCGAATGGGCGTATGTGATCAACGGACGGGTTCGAACAACGGTCATCTCCCCGAATGGCCAATCCGCCACGGACGACTTTGAAGCGGGAGATATCTGGTACTTCCCGAAGGGGCACGGCCATGCTCTGGTGAATATTGGCGCCGACGAAGCGCACTTCGTCCTGGGCTTCGACGATGGACATTTTTCAGAGTTCGGAACCTTCAGCATCACCGATTGGATGGCGCATACGCCTCCAAACCTGGTTGCGCGCAACCTCGGTCTTTCCCCTGAAGCGATCCGTAATATGCCGAAGGAGGAGTACTACATTCTGCCGGGCAAGACGCCACCGGCGATGCCGGAGCCGTACCTGGGGAATGATATCGAAACTCCTCAGTCTCCGCACAAGTTCCGCCTTGCAAATATGACTCCTATCCGGTTCCCGGGCGGCTGGGAACGGATTGTCAGTTCAAAGGAGTTCCCGATCAACACCACGTTGACCTCGACGCTTCAGTATCTCGAGCCGGGTTCGCTCCGAGAGTTGCACTGGCATCCGAACGCCGATGAGTGGCAGTACTACATTAGCGGTCGTTCTCGCGTCACGATCTTCGGCGCCCATGGGCGAGCGAGAACTGAGGAGTTTGGACCGGGTCAGGTGTGCTTCATCCAGCAGGGGTTTGGACACTACGTCGAGCAGGTCGGCAGCGAGCCCACAAAACTCATTGTCCTCTTTAACAGCCCGGTGTTTGAGGAGATTTCGATCTCGAAGTGGCTCGCAGGGAATCCAGCATCGCTGATCGCCGACAACTTTGCGATATCGAGAGAGGAAGTTGCACGGCTGCCCAAGCAAACGCTGGGGATCATCCGATAGGCTTCTGAGCCTTGGGTGCGAGTGGCGGACCTGTGTGCGCCGCAGGAGCCGCCGCTCATACCTCGGATGCCTGGTCGACCGCGCAGAGCTGGTCAAAACCGCACTGGCCCTCCGTAGGAAGGATCCCCGTCCGCGAGAAGTCCCCTCCGCCTCCCGGACGTTCTCGGCCGCCGCGTGAATGTCCGGCAGATAGCACTCAGCCCGACGAAGGTTTTCGATCTTCCTAGTTTCCCGTCCAGTGCCCGCCGGAAGACGGTGCGCGGCCCGGGGCCAGGGTTCACGCCCGGGGCGGCCAAGCGGAGTCTCCCCTGCACGCTCTCGAGTTTCCGATCGGGACGCACGATCGAGTCGCGATCCGTGACTCCCAGCTTTCTCCGGCCGAGCGCTGCAAGGACCACACGACCGAAGCCGCTCCGACCTGTCTCGAGAATGGAGCGCGAATCGTGGATCAGGCAAAGAAAAGGCACACCGCAGGGGCCTCATCGGCTCGACGGAACGGCGCATAAAGAAACTACAAAGAAAATTGATGGAACCCATATATAAATTGTATCGACAGATTGCCGAAAAAGCCGCCTGCCATCCTTGACGCGAGGAAATGGCTTAGGGTAATCTCCCCGCTCCCTAAATTTTTCCGAATCGAACCCGGGGAATGCTAAAGGGACTCAAAAACCGGTTTTGGGTTCATCTCGCGGGCAGCGACTCGCGAGGGCGAACGTAGTTCATGCGATAGCGTAGGATTGTCGAGCGACCATCCACCATCACTGCGCGGTATCTCAAAAGGAGGCTAGCTTCATGGCGAAAACACCGGACGACGTGCGGAAACTTGCAAAAGAGGCGGGCGTCAAGATTGTAGATCTTAAATTCGTCGACCTGCCAGGGGTGTGGCAGCATTTCTCGTTACCCGTACAGGACCTCAATGACGATCTGTTCAGCGATGGCATTGGCTTCGACGGCTCGAGCATTCGCGGCTTTCAGCTGATCCATGAAAGCGACATGTTGTTGGTATGCGATCCAGAAACGGCCTATGTGGACCCGATGCTCGAAATTCCTACCTTGAGTCTGATTTGCAACGTCCTGGACCCAATTACGCGCCAGCGTTACAGCCGCGACCCGCGGTATATCGCCCAGAAGGCGGAAACTTATCTGAAGAGCATCGGATTGGCCGATCTGAGCTACTGGGGACCGGAGCTGGAATTCTATATCTTTAGCGACGTCCGCTACGACCAGAATGCGCAATGTGGCTACTACTTCATCGATTCGAAGGAAGCCATTTGGAACTCCGGACAACAGGACGGTGGGCCCAACCTTGGTTATAAGCTGCGGCACAAGGAAGGTTATTTCCCGGTGCCGCCGGCAGACACGCTTCAAGATCTGCGCTCGGAAATCATCCTGAAGCTGCAGGATGTGGGTGTTCATGCCGAAGTTCATCACCACGAGGTAGGTACCGCCGGTCAGGGCGAGATCGACATCCGGTACACAACATTGACCAAAATGGCCGACAGCGTCATGTACTACAAATATGTGGCCCGCAATGTGGCGCGAAAGCACGGTATGACGGCCACCTTCATGCCCAAGCCGATCTTCGGCGATAACGGTTCCGGCATGCACACCCACCAAAGCTTGTGGAAGGGCGATACCAATCTTTTTTGGGACGAGAAGGGCTACGGTCAGATCAGCCAAACGGCCAAGTACTATATCGGCGGCCTCCTCCGTCACGCGCCGGCCCTGCTGGGCCTCTGCGCTCCGACCACCAACTCGTACCGGCGACTCGTGCCCGGATACGAGGCTCCCGTGAACCTTGTCTATTCGCAACGGAACCGGTCGGCGGCCGTGCGCATCCCGATCTATTCGAAGAGCCCGAAGTCCAAGCGCATTGAGTTCCGGTGTCCGGATCCGGCTGCCAACCCCTACCTCTGCTTCGCGGCTCAATTGATGGCCGGCTTGGATGGAATCCGCAATAAGATCGATCCCGGCCAACCGATTGACAAGGACCTGTATGAGCTTGAGGCCGGAGAGGCGGCGAAGGTCAAGAGCACGCCGGGGTCGCTCTCTGAAGTGCTCGACGCGCTCGAGAAGGATCACGATTGGTTGTTACAGGGTGATGTGTTCACACGGGACGTGGTCGAAACCTGGTTGACCTACAAGCGCGTGCGCGAGCTGGCGCCGGTGAATCTGCGGCCCGTACCTTACGAATTCTTCCTGTACTTCGACCTGTGAGTGCTCGGAGTTCGAAATCCGTGGCCCGTTCCAGCTCGTCCGCTTAGTTGAGCAGTAGCAAAGGCGCCCCGATTTCGCTGGTGCGTCTTGGTGGGGCTTGAGTCGGTGCGCATCGCTACGCGGCCGCAGCATCAGGGTGCGCTCCAACACTGCGGAGAAGCTCGGTCGTCTTCCCTGGCCGGCGAGGCCCTCTGTCGATCCGCCACGGCGCATCAATGCAATGCCCTCGCAACGCCAGGGAAGCGCGCTATAGGCGTCCGAGTGTGCGCTTCCGGGCCCGAGTGACCAAAGCACAAGCAGGGCTTCGAGGCCCTGCACCGCGCGTCGACAGGGATGCGATTCGCGAGGCACCTGGCGCTGAGTTCGGTTGCTTGCTGTGATCTTGGGTGCAATCGGGACTTGTCCTCGGATGCTCCTCAAGTCCGAGGCTCGGAACAACGTCGAACGCACCGCCGGGATAGCTTGCAGCAGGCGCACACGATCGCAAATTTCGCAGACCGCGTTCGAACTTCCTTCGCCTGCGCGTCGACGAGGCAGCAGGCCCTCGCGGAGAGATCGCTTCCCGATCACCCCGCGAGGTTCACCGAGGCGAACGTCCTGCGCCCTTCCGGGCCGATGCGTCTTGCTACAGATTCAGATGATCGTATTTTGCTCGAGCGATTTCCCGGGCCCGATTCTCGGTCTTCTGAGGCGTCCGGCCGTGCGGGTTCGTCCAGCGTCCGGGAACCAGAAGGCCGCAATTCGGGCAGCGGCCGTCTTGAAGATCGTTCCGCCTCACATCGTGCCACGACCGGCTAATCAGGAGCGCCTGGCACGATGGACAGGACGTGTTTCCGCCTTCGCTATGAATATTGCCCTCATAGACGTAGTGCAGTCCCACCTCGCGTGCAATCGCGCGGGCAGCGTGAAGCGTTTCGGGCGGAGTGCGCGGCTTGTCGCGCAGCTTGAAATCAGGATGGAAGGCCGTGAAATGCAGTGGAACATCCGGACCGAGGTGTTCAAGAATCCATTCGGCGAGTTGTCGGGTTTCCTCGGGTCGATCGTTGAGGGTGGGAATGAGGAGATTGGTGACCTCGAACCAGACATTCGTCTCCTGCTTGAGCCACTCGAGAGTCTCGAGCACCGGCTGTAGATGAGTCAGCGTCACGCGGCCATAGAAGTTTTCGGTGAATGCTTTCAGGTCGATATTCGCGGCGTCGATGTGGTCGTAAATATCATGGAAGGCCTCGCGGGTGATATAACCGTTCGAGACCATGACGGTGTTCAGGCCGTTTTCCTTCGCGGCGTGGCATATGTCGATGACGTACTCGCCCCAGATGGTCGGCTCGTTGTAGGTGAAGGCGATTGTGGGGCAGCCGTTGCGGATCGCTAGCAGAACAACATCTTCCGGCGGCACGTGAGAAGAATGCACCTGGTCGGAGCGGGATTTCGATATGTCCCAGTTCTGGCAGAAGAAGCAGCCCATGTTGCAGCCGGCCGTGCCCATCGAGAAGACCCGCGTGCCCGGAAGAAAATGGTTGAGCGGCTTTTTCTCGATGGGGTCGATTTGCAACGCGGCCGGACGGGCGTAGCCAAGGCTGTAGAGCTTGCCGCCCCGAGCGGCGCGAATGAAGCAGAATCCGGCTTGCCCGTCGCCGATGTGACAATGCCGAGGACAGAGATAGCAGTGCAGCTTGCCTCCGGACGCGGGTTCCCACCAGCGAGCTTCGTGGAGTGAATCAGCATTCTCAAAGCCTTTAAGATCTGGCATGACGAAGATGCCTTCTACGAGCATTATACCGCGGATCGGCCAAGGCCTAGGGCCATAGATGCCCGCTCGACCCAATGTGCCTCTACAAAAGCCGATCGCGGCGGCGGACAGCGACCCATCGAAGGAAGCGTTCCATGCGGTCGCGGTTCGACCACATGAGCTCGAAGAATTTACGGGCGTCGAGGTCGGCCGCGTCTTTGCCGAAGAATGTTTCGAGCCTCCATTGGATATATGGCGATTGCCACGGACGCAGGCGGTAGCCCTTGGCAACGATCCAGTAGTAGCGGAGGGCGTTGAACATACGCAAGATCAGAGGCCGACCGGCTCGCAGTCCCCGAAACCGGCCGGCTTAAGGGGCGCCCCTAGAAGATCACCTCGACGAAATGCTTCCGCGCCAAATATACGCTCAGAGGAGTGCCGTAAAAAAGGAAACTCGCAAACGGCACCTCCGGCCGCGCACCCTCAAAATATGTGACTCTGGACGCTATTGATGATCACGTCCCGATCTCACCGCTCCCAGCCCACGCCGAATCGCTCTGGAGGGATCCGCGGCCAGAAATCAGAGATACCCGCGGGATGAGAACGGCTAATCGCGGTCGCGGGCAATTGAGAGGAAATGCTCGTGCACGGTTGTATCGGAGGTGAGTTCCGGGTGAAATGTGGAAACCAGTATGCGCCCCTGCTGAACGAGCACGGGATGTCCGGCATCCTCGGCCAGAATCTCGACGCCTTCACCGATGGATTCGATGATCGGCGCGCGAATGAAGACCATCTCGAGCGACTCCTTCCGCAGCTTGGTCGGACCGATGTGGACATCGCTCGCGAGTTGGCGGCCGTACCCATTGCGTAGCACGGAAATATCAATCAACCCAAGAGAGGCTTGGGACGGCCCGTGGACATTGCGGGCGAGAAGAATCGCTCCGGCACAAGTGCCGAAAAACGCTCCGCCGTCGGTAGCGAATTGCTTAAACGCGTTGAACAGACCCTCCTCGACCATGATCTTCAGGTGGGTGCTGCTCTCGCCGCCGGGAAGGATCACGCCGGAGAGATCCGCGAGGTCATCGGGGCGGCGAACATAGCCATGTTCGGCGCCGAGCCGGTCGAGCACCTTGGAGTGGGCTTCGTAGTCGCCCTGGATGGCGAGGATGCCGATTCTCATAGGAAGAGTACCCGAAGATTGATCCCGGGGGCGCATCCCACAGCAGGAGCAATCCGGTTCCCGCTCGGATTCCGGGGCGTCGTGACCATGTCACGACCCACCCAAAACGTCACCAGCCGCGGGTCTGCAGCAGGTCTTTCTCTTCGAGCTGACGGATGTCGAGTCCCTTCATGGCGTTCCCGAGCTCTTCGGAAGCTTCGAGAACGGCCCGGGCGTCCCGGTAGTGCGTTGTCGCCTTGACAATCGAGCGAGCGCGCTCGACCGGGTCGCTCGACTTGAATATGCCCGAGCCAACGAACACCGCTTCGGCTCCGAGCTGCATGACCAACGCCGCGTCGGCGGGAGTGGCGATGCCACCGGCCGAGAAATTCGGAACAGGCAACTTTCCATTCTTGGCCACCCACGAGACCAGCTCAAGCGGTGAGCCCAGTTCCTTCGCTTCATGCACAAGTTCTTCTTCGCCTAGCGTCGTGAGACGCTTTATCTGACCGACGATTGCGCGCATGTGGCGAACGGCTTCGACGATGTTGCCCGAGCCGGCTTCGCCCTTCGTGCGGATCATGGCAGCGCCCTCGGCGACGCGCCGGAGCGCTTCGCCGAGGTTGCGCGCGCCGCATACGAAGGGAACCTTGAAAGCGTGCTTCCACACATGATGCTCCTCGTCAGCCGGAGTGAGGACCTCGCTCTCGTCGATGTAGTCCACCTCCAGCGCTTCGAGCACCTGCGCCTCAGCAAAATGGCCGATGCGGACCTTCGCCATGACCGGGATGGAGACGGTTTCCATGATTTCGCGAATAATTCGCGGAGCCGCCATGCGTGCGACCCCGCCTTCCTTGCGGATGTCTGAGGGCACGCGCTCGAGCGCCATGACGGCGCACGCGCCAGAGTCCTCCGCGATTTTTGCCTGCTCGGCCGTGGTGACGTCCATGATGACGCCGCCTTTCAGCATTTCCGCCAGTCCGACTTTCACGCGCCAGAGATTGTCATTCATCGATCCCATCGTTATGCTCTCCCGTGTGTTTGCGCTCCGAGCCACAAACCCGCACTCCGTCTTTGTAGTTTTCGCCTAAATCGTTGCGCCGTCCGCACGATTCCCGCTCGATCCCATGGCCCCGGATGACCGGAACCGCGCCGGGTCGACTTCGACGAAACGACCACGCCCACGTGCCAGGAGCACGCCCGAGGCGTCGCGAATTTCCCCGACGTGATACAGATTACGACCGTTCCGTTCGATTTCCCAGCCCTCGACGAGCAACTCTTCGTCAACGGGAACAGGCTTCAAGTATTCGATCGTGAGTTCTGCGGTGACCGCGCGGACCCCGCGGAAACGGTTCGCCTTGCCCATCACCTCGTCAAGAAGAGTGGCGATGATGCCTCCATGGACGAAGCCAAGACCCCCCTGGAATTCGGCGCCGACGCGCAGTCTCCCGCGGATTCGCCGGGCGGCCTCATCCTGATCAAAGGAAAGCTGCATGCCGCGCGAATTCGCACCGCCACACCCGAAACACACGTTCGTCGGATTGGGCTCAAGAAGCATTCGTCAGATCAGCGCCACGCGGGCGTGCAGTTCGCTCCGCGCGCCCCGCTGGCGCTTGCGGAACTCCAGTTTCAACAGGCCGCCGAGTGTTTCGACGCCGCGCGCGATTCGCTTTTCGTCCTCGCTCGCGAATCCAAGGCGAAGCGTGTTCGGCTGCGGATGCTGCAGATAGAAATACCGGCCCGGGACGAACAGAACGCCATGCTCGCGGCAGTGAATCAGGAACTCGGCGGCGTCGAACCCGGGCGGAAGGCTTACCCAGATGGACATCCCTCCCTCAGGACGCGTCCATGTAGTTTGCTCGGGCATATGTTTTTCGAGCGCTTCCTCCATCGCGGCCAAGCGGCTGCGGTACACTTTCATCGTCTTCGCCACATGCCGGGCGAGACATCCCCTGCGAATAAATTCGGCAAGAGTTGCCTGCGCAAGCTGATCGGTGTGCAGATCGGCCGATTGTTTCACCAGTCGCAAGCGCTCGATCACGCTTTCCGGCGCGATGCACCAGCCGACGCGGAGGCCCGGGAAGGCGATCTTCGAAAAACTGTCGATGCGAATCACGTTGCCCGAGCGGTCAAGCGCTTTGAGAGAAGGAGCGGCGCTCCCTCGCAGGCGAATGCGCGTATAGATACCATCCTCGATCACGGCGACCTGATAACGCGCGGCGATTTCAAGAAGCCGGCGGCGTTCGGCCACCGGCAAGGCCGTGCCGGTCGGATTGTGGAAATCCGGCGTGACGAAAATAAATTTGACGCGGTTCTGCATCAGCACGGTTTCAAGCGCATCGATATCGAGGCCCACATGGCCGGTACGAGCTCGATCGGTTTCGACGGCCACGGCGAGCGTGCGGACGCGAGCGCCCGAGAAGATTGCAATGGCGCCCGGATAGGCGGGGTTTTCCAGGGCAACCGCATCGCCTGGGCGCAGAAACGCCTTGCAGACAAGGTCAATCGCCTGTTGGCAGCCGTCGGTGATCAGAAGTTGCTCACTCGAAACGTTCAGGCCTTCATCGCGAAGCATGCTCAACACGACGCGTTTGAGCGGTTCATAGCCGTCGGTCGAGCCCAGTTGCAGAATCCGGCGGCCTTCGGCGCGCAGCACGGCATTGCAGCAGCGGCGGAATTCTTCAACCGGGAACAATTCATCCGAAGGCCGCGCGCTTGTAAACCCGATCGCGCCCGGCGGTACAACGGGCATCATCCGGCTCAGCCCTTCCTCCCCTCGCTCATCGGCAAACAGCGCTTCCCAGCGCATGGCGCCGCCATCGCCGTTCGAGCGAGGCGGCGGGCTGAACTGCTTCACGCGCCCGCCGCAGATGAACGTGCCGCGACCCACATGGCCCTCGATGAGGCCTTCGGATTCGAGTTCTGCGTAGGCGTTCGCGATTGTGGTGCGGTGCACGCCGAGTTGACCGGCAAGCTCGCGGCTGGCAGGGATGCGATCCCCGAAGCGAAGCTCACCGGAATGAACCAGAGCGCGCAGCTGGTCCCTCAATTGCACATAGAGCGGAATATGGCTCTCGGTTTGTAGATGCAGCGGTAGCATTGGCCTTGTCCTACCAGCCAATATAGAGTAGCTCAAGAGGACGTAAAGAGCCAATTTGTCTTTCGGGCAAATCCACCGCTTCCGGGTTCGATGCCGAGACATCCCCGGACACGGCCGGCTGGTCGCCAGGGCACGGTGAGACAACCGAGACCAGACCCGGCGGCGATGGCAACACCGGCGGAAATCGTTCTTCGCGGTTGAGCGTCTCGAATCCTATCGCTACTGCGTGGCCGATTTTTCGCCGAGACGGCGCATGCGGTCCTGCAACTTCTTGCGAAGCGGCATCGGAGCATTGGGGTTGAACGCGACCAGGTACCACAACGGCTGCGAGCGGTCGCGGCTCAGACGCGAGAGCGTCGAAGCATCGCTATTCGGGTGGCGGGCAATATTTTCGCGGATCGCCGAGTAGGGATGATGCGAGAGCCGACTCAGGGTCTTGGCCGTTACTTTCGGATGTTCGCTGATCAGGCGCAGCAAATAGTAGTCTTCCTTGGGAGCCTGACGCGAGAGTTGGTCCAGATGGTCAGACCGTACTTCGGCGCTCAGCACGGTGCCGATTTTTTCATCCCAACTGGCATTAATCCGGTTGAGCTCCTGCGTGCGAGCGTGGATCAACTGCTCGATAACCCGGCTCTCCTGATCCAACCGAGCTGCGGGCAAGGCGCTGCGCTCGACCGAATCGAGCACGCGGAGAAGATGTTGTCTTTCGCCGAAAACGATTTGCGAAGTACGCACGGTCTTCCCCTTACTCGCATTTCGAACTAAATCGGAACGTCTCATAGTTCAGTCACCCCACAGAGTTCGCGAGCTGCAAACATCTGGCATGCCTGCTGGCTCGGACCATTTTCTTCTTCCCATCTGCAACGGGCCCGGCCACCGTCGATTTCAAGAAGCAGATAAAGTCTCCGATGCCAGCCGTTATTCTGCTTTTTCGGCATCGCTTGAAGACGTGCTGTTCCAGTTCGAAACAGCTCCCGCTCCCGCGAGTGGGGAGAGCGGATCGTCGCCCCGAGGCAACGGTCTCGGATCGGTCACCGCTGGCTTCGACGGCTCACCGCACCTTAACGCTCGGATCATCGGTAGCACGGCGGATTATCCCGTGCCTTTGCTGCAGAGTAAAGGTCACTGGAAAGTTTATGTTCCGTAGCCCGCAACAGATGTTTCCGGAACCAGCTTGTCCTCCGATGGCCCCATTGATGGAGTCGCCCCGGCCCGAGGCCAACCGCGGGTGACTCAGCGACGCAAGATGGCCTCTGGATCGGGGTACCTTACCTCACGCAACCGCGCGGCGAAGATATACCAAAGAAGTACAACGAGCAGAAGGCAGAGCCAGCTGGCCTCTGGTCCAACCGTTCCCCCGGTCAGCCAGTTCGGACCGGAAAAGCTCGTGTTGAACAGGTGTCCCGGGGCTCGCAGGCCGCTATCGGGCGTGCCATAGAAGTACGTCTCGCCCCAGTCCCAGGCGGTGTGAAACCCGATCGGCATCCAGAGATTACCCGTCCGGCGCAGCAGTAGACACAGCATCAGCCCGACGAGCGCTGCGGAAAATGCCCCCAACCAAGTCTCGCCCGAATTGCTGTGATGCACGTAGCCGAAAAGCATGGAGGAAACAACCCCTGCCGGCCAGAAGCCAATGCCGCCCGTCAGAGTGAACAGAACGTAACCGCGGAAAGCGAATTCCTCGAAGAAGGCAACGAACAGCAGAGTGAACGCCCAGAGGAAGGCGTACGTCCAGGCCTCGGCGCCGCGCAACCCGATCGCCCCGAAATGAGCGACCCCCATGGCCCGCAACGCCAACAAGAGCGCCGTGATCGAGGCAAAGCCGGTCGCCATCCCCTCCCAAAACTGCCGACCGAACGCCCGCCGCAACGGCAAACCATAATCAGCGATCTTTCTCCCCTCGATCCTCGACATAGCCCAGCTGGCGAGGAGCACGACGGCGAAGAGGCTAGACTCACCGATCATTAGGGACCCGGGATCGAGGCCTCTCGGAGGAGCATGCCCGTGTGCCATCGCGCGAGCGACCCAGCCACTGGCAACGAAGAAAGCAGCGAGAATCGCGAGGAAAATCAACAGGCGCCAGACGACTCGAAGGCCGTGCGGACCTACGAGTATCCTGAGGGGCAGCGACTCTGAGGGATGCTCCGGAGCGGGAGCCTCGGGAGCCGGAATTGGGGAGACGGAATCACTCGGTTCGTCCATGGCCCACGTTCTCCCTCGAAGGCGTGGATGACTGTGGCGCGGAATTCGCCACTCGGAGCGGGAAGGATAACACAGCTAGCCGTGCCCTGCGGGGTGGCCTTCGCCGCGCTTGAAAAACTCTCTCGACACTCTCCTCGGGTGATTGCTCGATGCACATCTGTGTGTCCCACACGGTTTGGTGATTCGTTCGCTGAGTCCGGGGACGCCTTCCTCGATAGTCCCGAACGAAGACCACGGCAAGGCTTTTGAGGACTCCCGAGCTCCGATCCGAAGCGGGCCAGCTCCATCGGCCGTGCTTCGACCAGAAATGTCTCCATTTCAAGCCGGAGTGAAAGTTGAAAGCTCAACTACAGACCGGCGCGTGGTCCGAAAAATCCACCAGGACGCGGCGACGATTGTTGCGCTCGATCGCGTGACGTTCGTATCTGCCGCTCTCGAGCTTTCCCGGGTAGGCCACCGAAGGGTCCCGAGTAGACTAGATGAGGAAGGGGTTGTGCGAACGCTCGCTGCCGATGGTCGTCGAATCTCCGTGGCCAGGATAGACGACCACGTCGTCAGCGAGGCTGAGCAGCTTCTCGCGAATCGAACTCAGAATTTGCGAATAGGAACCGCCCCAGAGGTCGGTGCGTCCGATGCTCCCATGGAAAAGAGTGTCCCCGGCGAGAAGCCGCACGAGCTCGGGGGGATGCGTGTCGACCGGGGCTTGGCGTTGTGGGTGCCCCGAACTCTGCGCATCCCCGCCTGTGTCGGTTCGGCGCTCGACGACGAGGCTGATGCTGCCAGGCGTGTGACCAGGGGTGTGCAATATTCGAGCTCGGAAGCCTCCCCATCGAAGCGTGTCGCCTTCCTTCAGGAAATCCTCCAAGCGGGCGATTGCGGGAGTCGGAACGCCGAGCCATTGCGCCTGGACATCAAGATGGCGATAGAGTTCAAGGTCCTCTTCATGGATTAAAACCGGCGCTCCGGTCGCGCGATGGAGCCCGGCGAGGCCACCAACATGGTCGATGTGCGTGTGGGTGCTGACGATGGCTCGGACCGTGAGATGGTCGCGGCGAAGAATCTCGAGAATGCGCTCGACTTCGTCACCCGGATCCACGACGATTGCCTCGTGCGCGGCCCGATCGCCGAGGATCGAGCAGTTGCATTGCAGCAACCCCACGGGAATCACTTCGTGTATGAGCTCCGCGGGCACCAACGTCGAGTATAGCAGCAAAGGGATCGCCGCTCGGTGCGCTCGATGGTGCCTGATCGGGTTCGTGGGCATCTGATAGGATAGAGACAATGCGCGCTGATCATTCACAGGAAACGCCGCTGCTCGATAGGCGACCGAACATGGACACACCATTACTCGCTGAACATCTTGCCCAGGGGGCGCGAGTTGCGGAATTCGCAGGCTCCGTGCTACCGGAAACTTTTTCGGAATTCACCCGAGAGTGCCGAGCGGCTCGAGAGAGCGTCGCGATCTTCGACACCAACTGGCATGCCATCGTAATGCTCGCCGGGCGGGACCGCGTGAAGTACCTGCACGCAATCACTTCCAATAACATCAACGAGCTTCGCGAGCAAACCGGCCTGCTGGCCCTGCTGCTGAACCCGCAGGGGCGCATCCTCGCGGAACTCGAGGTCTATGCGCTCCTCGATCGGCTCCTCGTGCATTCGCACGCGTCGGTGCGAGAGCGCACGATCGCGACGCTCAGGAAATACATTCTTGGCTCACAAGTGCAACTCGAGGACTTGACCGATCAACTCGGCAGCATCGCGATCGAAGGGCCGCGTGCGCCAAACATCGTGGCGCAAACGAGTGGTCTGGCGCTCGGAGGTCTTAGCGATCTGGCCTTTGTCGAAGTCGCCGTAGATGGCGTTCCCTGCCGCATGATCAGGCGTTCGCACTTCGGGAGTGAAGGCGTGGAATTGATCGCGCCACGGGAGCAACTCGCCTTGCTGTGGAAGAACCTTCGCGCGAGCGTTCACACTCTTGGCGGCTTGCCGATCGGCATGAAAGCCCTCAACGCTCTGCGGCTCGAGGCAGGAATGCCGTGGTTCCCCGCCGATTTCAACGACTCCGTGATCCCTCACGAGGCGGTGCTCGAAAATACGCATATCAGCTTTTCAAAAGGCTGTTACACGGGACAGGAAATCGTCGAACGCGTGAGGTCGCGCGGCCACGTGAACCGGAAACGCATCAGTCTGACATTTTCGACGAACGAGCCGCCCGCACCAGGAACGAAACTTCGTGCCCTAGGCGCAGAAGTTGGATACGTAACCAGCTCGGCGCTTTCGCCCACCTCGGGCGGGGCCATCGGCATGGGATATTTGCGGCGCGAGCACACCTCGGCTGGCAGCGTGGTCGAATTCGCCGACGGGACAGCGAAAGTTAGCTAGTACGGACGCCCGATCGAGAAGCACAACGAGTGCGAAGGAAGAAGCCTGCGCCGAAAGGTCTGGCGGGCACGCCGCTCGGCTTCTACCGACGATCGTGCGCTCTTCTGCTTTAGCTATTGGCGATGTTGAGCGACCGGCGAAAACTGCCGCGGGTCGCATCAATTTTCTTCTGAAGTTGCAGGATGGAGTAGACGAGCGCTTCAGGCCGCGGTGGGCAGCCGGGGACGTACACATCGATCGGAATCACCTGGTTCACGCCCTGTACGATCGCATAATTGTTGAACACCCCCCCGGAGGTGGCGCAGGCGCCCATCGAAATGGCCCATTTCGGTTCGGGCATCTGCGCGTAGAGCTGCTTGATAACGGGGGCCATTTTCTGCGATACCCGACCGGCAATGATCATCAGGTCTGACTGGCGGGGAGAGCCTCGGAACACCTCGGCGCCGAAGCGGGATATGTCGTAGCGCGACGCGGCCATCGACATCATCTCGATCGCACAGCACGCCAGGCCGAACGACATCGGCCAGATCGAGCTCCGGCGCGCCCAGTTCACTACCTTGTCGAGTGAAGCGAAGAGAATTCCTTCGTCTTTCAGGAATTGTTCGTCTTCGCCCGGTTTTTCCAGCGTGACGCCCCTAGATAGTTCGACGGCCATTGTTTTGCTCTACTCCCTGTAATCTATCTTGCATCTTCGAGTGAGATTTTGCAAAGCCTGATTGAGCCCATCGGCGTAACCGGGAGGGAATCAAAGGCAGGAGCCGGGCTGCGCGAACTCGATGCCTCGCGTGTAAGGAAATCCTCCCTCGGGCGGCCATACCGCACACTGAAAAGACGCCGAGGTCAAGGCTTGGGAACAGGCGGCGCGAGCTCTCGGGAAGATTCTGTTTTCAGAAATTGCATCGCTTCGGTTGAGCCCTTGAGAGCAACGGTCGAGGACATTCCCCCGGTGACCACCTGTTGCACCTGATCGAAATATCCGGTGCCGACGAACTGCTGGTGTTTCACCGCCGCGTAGCCGTGCTCGCGCTCGCTCGCGAGCTCCTGTTCCTGCAACCGGCAATAGGCCGTCATGCCGGTCTCCTTGTAACCGCGCGCCAGCTCGAACATGGCCATATTGAGCGCGTGGAATCCCGCGAGAGTAATGAACTGGAATTTGTATCCCATAGCCGCCAGCTCGCGCTGGAAGCGCGCGATCGTGGCATCGTCCAGGTTCCTCTTCCAGTTGAATGAAGGCGAGCAGTTGTACGCCAGCATCTTGCCCGGATGGAACGACAAGACGCCTTCGGCGAATCGCCGCGCTTCATCGAGGTCCGGCTTCGAGGTCTCGCACCAAATCAGATCGGCGTAGGGAGCATAAGAAACAGCGCGAGCGACGGACGCGTCAACCCCGGATCGAATCCGGAAGAATCCCTCTTGGGTGCGGTCGCCGATGATGAAGTCGCGATCGCGCGGATCGGTGTCGCTCGTCAAAAGAGTTGCGCTGTCGGCATCCGTTCGGGCCATGATCACGGTCGGCACACCCATGACGTCGGCGGCTAGTCGAGCCGCCACCAACTTTTGGATCGCTTCGACCGTGGGCACGAGAACCTTGCCGCCCATGTGACCGCACTTTTTGGCCGACGACAATTGATCTTCGAAATGGACGCAAGCCGCGCCTGCTTCAATCATCCCTTTCATCAGCTCGAACGCATTCAGGTTGCCACCGAAACCCGCTTCCGCATCGGCAATTAAAGGCGCAAACCAGTACCTCCCGTTCTTGCCTTCGGCGTGATGGATCTGGTCAGAGCGCAGGAGTGCATTGTTAATGCGACGCACAAGATGAGGGACACTGTCGGCCGGATAGAGGCTCTGATCAGGGTACGTCTGGGAGGCAACATTCGCATCCGCTGCCACCTGCCAGCCGCTCACGTAAATCGCCTCTAAGCCGGCCTCTACCTGCTGGACCCCCTGGCTGCCGGTCATCGCGCTCAATGCCGCGACGTACGACTGCGAATGCAGAAGAGACCACAGCCGTTCGGCGCCCAAGCGAGCAAGCGTGTGTTCGATATGAACGGACCCCCTCAGTCGCCCCACATCGCTTGCGCTGTACGGCCGAGTAACGTTCTTCCAACGCGGTTCGGACTTCCAAGCCGCTTCGAGGCTCGCATTGTGATTGTTTGTCATCTCCCCATCTCCGAAACGGATATTCGTCATCCGTATGATTTCCAACCGCACTCAACCGTGTCTCAGCGTCAAGGATCAACAATCCGCTGGCAACAATGATTCCCGCTGGTTCGTCACCCCCCTGCCTGTTCATCGGCCAAGAGCCCGCCTGGCATGAGGCCTTTGATCTCGAGGGACCTGGTCCCGCCAGTCGCCTCCGGAACCAGCCTCGAATCCCTTCTCGTCGACGGTTCACAATTTCGTCGAGCCCTCCAATTAGGGGCGACAATCGGGAATCCCGAACCGTAGAGGCGCGTCTCCCGGGGGCCAGTCGACTGCTGCCGAAAATATGGCCATAGATACCCGTATAGGGTAGTATAGATACATGAAATTGAGTACGTGGGCCCGCCTGCAGGGGCTCTCCTACAAGACGGCGTGGCGCCTGTGGAAGGCTGGCAAGCTGCCGGTGCCGGCCGAGCAGCTGGCCACGGGCACG
>DATMRE010000203.1:0-8683 GCA_035566475.1 Verrucomicrobiia bacterium
GTGCGCCATCGAACGTCGGCCGCACACCCACATTCGTCACTGACCGATATCTTTGGTCTCTCGCCACTGTTTCGGTCGCATACACGCCGCTCTTGGGCAACGTCTCCTGTTGGGTTTTCAGGTTCAGTGTCGCCACAACGACCTTCCGCCCGAGCCCCATCCCGGGCTGAATCTCTCCCTCGAGCGCAAAGGGCCTTCCGAGCATCCGCCTCGCCTCCTCCATACGTCCCTCGCGTACCGCTTGTCGAATCGCCGTACTCGAAATCACGATACCGCCCTCGGTCACCGGCGGCACGACTTCGACGTCGAATCCCCACCGTCTCCCGAATTCCTCGAGCAAATTCAGGTCGCCTGACTGCCGGTGTCCAAATCGGAAGTTTCTCCCGACCAGCACCGCGCGCGCGCGCATGGCCCCCACGAGAGCCCGCCGAGCAAAGTCCTCCGGGCTGACCCGGGCAAGCTCTGCGGTGAACTCCAGCACCAGCGCCGCATCGATCCCGATTGCATCAAACGCCGCAAGCCTTTGCTCGAGCGTTGCCAGAAGGGAAGGTGCCTCCGCCGGCCGCAACACGCGTGCCGGATGCGGGTAGAGCGTCAGCACGGCGACCATCAGGTCGGCTCGCCGTGCCCGTTCGATCATCCTGCGCAGGATCTCCTGATGCCCTCGATGCATGCCGTCGAAGTTCCCGATGGCCGTGGCTACCGGTTTGCGCGACTCTCCGAACCGGGCGATCCATTCCTCCGTCGAGTGCAGCCTCACGAGAGCCATCAAAGTTCCACTCCGAATTGCAGCCCATCGTATGCCAGCCGCACGTTCTTCGGCAGTTGCGCGTTCGTCTCCGCGTGTCCCAGATCGTGGCAGATGTGCGTGAACCAAGCCCGCTTCGGCCTCAATTCCCCGACCAGCGCGAGCGACTGCTCCACGTTCGAATGCGTTGGATGCGGCACGTACCGCAAGGCATCCAGGATCAGGTCATCGAGGCCGTAGAGCAGTTTCTTGGAGGCCTCCGGCACACGGATAAAATCGGTCAGGTACGCGGCTTTGCCGAACCGAAATCCGAGAACCGGCTGCTTCCCGTGCAGGACCGTCACGGGCACAATCGTCGCACCGAAGAGCTCGAACGGTCCGTCGATAGTATGCAGTTCTACGCCGGGCACGAGACTCTCTGTCGGCGAGTGATCGAAAATGTACGCAAACTGACGCCGCAGCGCGGCGAGCGTCGGCGCGGCCGCGTAAAGCGGTATCGCGCTTTTCTGTTTCAGGTTGAACGGACGAATGTCATCGAGCCCAAGGATATGATCGGCATGCCCGTGGGTATAGATCACGGCGTCGAGCCGGTCCATCCGAGACCTCATCGCCTGCAAGCGAAAATCAGGGGTGGTGTCGATCACTACGTTGCGGCTGCCGTACGCGAGCAGTACGGATGGTCGGGTTCTCTTATCGAGCGGGTCCTTCGACTCGCACACGGCGCAATGGCACCCGAGCGTGGGCACGCCCATCGAGGTGCCCGATCCCAGCACTGTCAACTGAAGTGAAGACATGAACCTAGAGGCGGGATATTGGCCATGCGACGAATATTGTGATCTGCAAGGAGCGAAGCGACCGAAGAACGTCTCCGAGCCTGCGCGATCTACCAATCGTGAGTTGGCGGCTTTTACTTCTTCCCGTCCGTTTTCTTGCTCATGTGGTCGGCCGCCGCTTTAGCGATCTCCATGTACGTCAGCTTCAGGCTGCCGATTACCTCGATTAACAAATCCTCGTCGGCTTTGGCGAGATTGGCGCGAGTCTTTTCGCGCAGCACATCGAGCATATCGATCACTTCTCGCGCACCCTCCAGGTCGACAAACGCCTGTCCCGTTCGTGGGTCAGCCATTCCGCCAAGCATTGCCGCCGCGTTCCGCGTCAGAAGGTCGACCAGCATTTGAAAGCTACGCGAAGGCTGTTCTGTCTCATCTGCGGCCTGCTCCGCACCAGCCGACGTCTGGGCGGCTTCCGACTGCGAAGTCAAAACACCACCCCCCGGTGCGATCACTCGTCCCGCCGGCACGCGAGCATTGGCCTGCGAGGCGGCTTGCGGAGCGCTCGCGGTCTTCCTCGCCGTCGCCTCCTCGTCGCGTCGTTCCTGTTCGGCGACGTCCTTGCGCAGTTCACCCTGATCGGTAAACAGCCGCCGGTCTACGACCTTGAAACCTTCATCTTGCTTCGGATCGGCCACGGAAGGTGTCCTCGGATTCGTCCTGAAATCTGCAATTGAAAGTCTAACATCTGCCCCGCATCGCCACAAGGCGGGCGGCGGGGCTCACTCTAGTCGCTCCCCATCGAGATCCGCTCTCTAGGGCCGAAGGCCCGTCCGATATTTGCTGGGATTCACTAGACACCAAACCGACTGACTCCGGTCGGGATAACGACCGGGTGGCAGAGTTGCAGACTGGATGAGTGCGCCGCGCGCATCCGGCCGTCGGTGTCATCACTCGATCACCGATTCACCACATCTCTTCCTTCAAGGCCGGATTCCGCCGGTCCGTCTCGTCGCTAGTCGCCCTGATGCAGCGTGAGCAGTCCAAGGCTCGCTTGCCAGTTCTCGCTGCTACCTGTAAATTTGGTCAGTCGCCTTGGAGGGCTGGCTCCTTCGTGCACCGACGCAAACCGAAAGGCAAGTTGCGCTCGAAAGTCGAATCCCGTTCTCGCGTCTCGGCGCGTCCTGTCATCCCGATCACCCGCCGCGACAAACTCGCCGGCAAATGGTTCGAAAGACTCGTCGCGCTCCAAGCCCACCTCTATGGCCCTGGCGGATGCCCTTGGGATCGCGAACAGACGCACGCGTCTCTCCGGAAGTATTTGATCGAGGAGACCTACGAGGTTCTCGACGCGATGGACGGCGGCGACCCGCGCAAGTTCTCTGCCGAGCTCGGAGATCTTCTTCTCCAGGTGATTTTCCATGCCGTGCTGGCAGAACAGGCCGGACGATTCACAATCTCCGACGTGATCGAGTCGGTGCATACGAAAATGGTTCGCCGCCACCCGCATGTCTTTGGCGACACAAGCGCAGCAGACTCGGCCGCAGTTCTGAAAAATTGGGAGCAGATCAAGGCCGAGGAGCGCCTCGCCGAGCCTCCGGGCACGCCTGAAGTCCGAGAGGAGCGGGTGGCTCCGGAGGGCCGCCCTGCCGATGGTGCCTTGCGGTCAGTCCTCGCAGGCGTTCCGCGCTCGCTTCCGGCGGTTTTGGAAGCCTATCAACTCACGCGCCGCGCCTCTCACGTCGGCTTCGATTGGGATAACCTTCCTGACCTCCTCGCCAAGCTCGACGAAGAAAAGCGCGAACTGCGCGAAGCGCTGCCGGCTCAGCCTGCAAACGGCCGGGTCGATTCTCCAAGCGAGCGGGTTGAGGAAGAGGTCGGAGATCTTCTCTTCGTTGCCGTCAACATCGCGCGTTTCGTTGGCGTGGATCCGGAAATCGCCCTGAAGAAGGCAAATCGAAAGTTCAAGCAACGCTTTACCTTGATGGAAGCATTGGCGGCTCGCGAGGGCCGTTCCTTCGCCGGTTTGCCGCGCGAGCGGATGGAGGAGCTATGGAACCGGTCGAAATCGAGCGAGTGAACGGCGCTGCACTTCCAGGTTCTGAAGTAGCACGTTAAAATTGTTAATGTCTCGGATGTCAGTCACCGGGGAAATCGAGATCCGCCATTGCTCGACCATCGAGCAGTTTGACGAGTGTGTCTCGATCGCCCGCGCCACCTGGGGCGAGAGTATCGCCGTACCTTCAGGGATTTTTGTCGTCGCGCACCATTCCGGCGGTCAAGTTCTCGCCGCTTTCGACGGGGCAAGAATGGTCGGTTTCACGCTCGCATTCGCCGGCAGCCGAAGCGGGGAAGCGTTTCTTCATTCACACATGACTGCCGTCCTACCCGACTACCAGGATCGCGGCATCGGCCGGAGCCTGAAACTGTTTCAGCGGCAGCAGGGCCTCAAGCGCGGTTTTCGACTTGTAGAGTGGACATTTGATCCGCTTGAACTGAAGAACGCGCACATCAGTGTTGCGCGGCTGGGCGCCGTCGCACGCCGATTCATACCAAACTGTTACGGAATCACAAAAAGTCCGCTTCACGCGGGGCTCCCGACCGACCGCCTCGTTGCTGAATGGTGGCTCGAGTCCGAGCGTGTGAGAGCGATCCTTGCGGGCAGCTTGCTTCCGAGGAAAGAGCCCGTCGGGCGCATCACGCTTCCCTCGAACATCACCGAGATAAAATCCAGTGACCAGGCCGTCGCGGCGCAAATCCAGGGCAGCGCACGCAGTCAGTTTGTGCGCGCTTTCCAAGACGGCTCGGTTGCTACGGGTATCGAACCGCGAGGGCCGAGAACGGATTACATCCTCGAGCCGGCCGCCGCCATCGCCGGGTTGCAGCTTCCTGATACCACCCTGAATTGAGCCGCACCCGACAAGACAATGCTCCTGCGCAAACTCACGCTCCGCGAAATTCATCTGCGGCTTCTGTCGCCATTTGAAACCAGCTTCGGCAAGATCGAGCATCGTCGAATCCTTCTCGTCGAAGCTGATGCGGAGGGCATTACGGGGTGGGGCGAATCGACGGCGGGGGAAAATCCGTTCTACTCTTACGAAACGGTCGAAACCGACTGGCTGATCCTTCGCGACTATCTCTGGCCGATCCTGAAGGGCAGGGAACTCGCGTCCGCATCTGAAGTGTGGGACCTGTTCGCGCCAGTCCGGGGCCACAACATGGCCAAGGCCGCGCTCGAGTCGGCTGTCTGGGATGCTGAAGCGAAGCAAAAAAATCTCCCGCTCGCAAAACTGATTGGAGGCACACTTGAAGAAATTCCCTGCGGAGTTTCGATCGGTATCCAGCCAACCATCGCCGGTCTCCTTTCCAAAGTCGAGGCAGAACTCGCCGCCGGATACCAGCGGATCAAGATCAAAATCAAACCGGGTCTCGACATCGAGCCGGTTCGCGCACTCCGCGAACGGTTTCCGCGCCTTCGACTGATGGCCGACGCGAATTCCGCCTATGGCCTCGAAGACGCGCCGCTACTCAAGGCGCTCGATGCGTATTACCTCATCATGATCGAGCAGCCGCTTGGCTGGGACGACATTTTTTCTCACGCCGAGCTCCAGCGTCAGCTCGAGACACCGGTTTGCCTCGACGAGTGCATCCGGGAACTCGAGCACGCTCGCGCCGCCATCAAAACAGGCGCCTGTCGGATCATCAACATTAAGCTCGGCCGCGTCGGAGGCCACACGGCCGCCCGCCGTATCCACGATCTATGCCGGGCGAACTCGATTCCTGTCTGGTGCGGGGGCATGCTGGAATCCGGCGTCGGCCGCGCGCACAATATTGCTATGTCCTCCCTCGAAAATTTTAAACTTCCGGGTGATGTGTCGGCTAGTCGACGATATTGGGACGAAGACATTATTCAACCGGAAGTTGAGGTATCGCTTCAAGGCACGATTCGCGTCCCTTCGGCCGCCGGTATCGGCTACACACCGCGCATTGAACGCATCGAATCGCTTACCCGCCGTCGTGAAATCCTCGAGTAAAGCTTGAACCCACCTCCCGCCAAGTGCACCTCCGAAACCTGTAGTGCCAGTTCCGATCGTCCGAGACCACTGATCCTCGGTATCTCGCTCGCGGCCATACTCCTCATGTGGTCGTTGAATTATTTCGCAGCCAAGATTGCCCTCCGCCATATGGATCCGCTCTCACTCGCCGTCCTGCGGATTCCGCTCGCCGCGCTGATCACCCTCCCGATCTACCTCCTGCAGCCGAGCCGTACGCCTTTCCGCGCCCGCGATCTCTGGACGTTCACCTACCTCGGGTTTTTCGGCGTAATCATCAACCAGGGCGGCTTTACGATCGGCCTGAGCCAAACCACTTCCGAGCATGCGGTCGTGATTATGGCCCTCGGGCCGGTCCTGGTTCTTATCCTCGCCCGCGCCCTGAAGCTCGAGGCACTGACAGTGGCGAAGGTCCTGGGGATGGCGGTCTGTTCGGTCGGTGCGGTCGTGCTCGAAACAGAGTACGGCTACCCGGCGCGTTCGCCTCTGCTGACCGGAGACCTCATCACGCTTGCAAGCATTGTTGGCTTCGCCATCTGCGCCGTTCTGGGGAAACGAGTCGTGCAGGGATTCGACGCGGTCTCGATGAACACGTATTTGCTGATGGTCTCCGCAGTTCTTGTCTTGCCTCTGGCCGTGTGGCAGGGCACTCACCTCGATTGGATAAGCGTCGGTTGGGCAGGATGGGCGGGGATCTTCTACATGGCTGGTGTGAGTACGGTCGCAGCGTACACGATTTTCTATTGGGTGTTGCGTTACCTGGAGCCGTCGCGGGTCGCGGCCGTAAACTACGTCCAGCCGGTCATAGTCATTTCGCTTTCGGTTCCATTTCTTGGCGAGCATCCCTCCTGGCATCTTCTCTCTGGCGGCGCGCTCGTGCTGACTGGCGTATATCTCGCCGAACGTAAGCCTCTGTCCCGGGGTCGGGGCTAGCCTTCGGTTTGCTAGTGGCGTCGACGGCTCCTGTCAGCAGAGCTTGGTCTTCCGAGTTCCGGGAGCCGCGGGGCCTGCCGTTGTGTCATAGAATTCCGATGAACCACTTCAATGTCTTCTCGATCGTCGTTCGTAGCGAGGTTACATTTAGGGAGATCTGAGGCCAACATCTACCTCCATGCTGACACCGGGAATCCTCGAGGAAGAGACAACTAACGACGCAAGATTCGGCTTCCGGCGGCCGCGAGCCTGCCAGGAAAGCTAACCGGAAGGCCGCCTTTTTTTAGCCTCTTCAGAACGCTACTGGGTATCTTCCTGCGATCGCGTCAAAAAGACAGCATCCACATACCTGGCAGCGGGAGGTTCCCATCCATACGCGGCCTTTCCACTTTGCAATCTGCACGCCAAGGTTTCAACCAGCCCCGGCGGCCGGTCGAACCGGCACCGGCTCTCCTGTCCTGATTCAAGCGACATCGAAGAGCTCCTGCCACGCCGCCAGTGCGGGGCGGGGATGCCCGAGAGATAAGGTAAGAATGGATGCGCACGGCCCTCGAGGTTGCCGCCGGCGTCCTCCAGCTGGAGTGGAATCACAGCTCTCCGGGGCAGCACGTTCGGCACAGGAGCTTCTCGCAATCAGATGCTAAGCTCCCAGGGCCGCTTTCATAACTACGTCTCCCAGGGTGGCGCTCGCCGCATCGACAATCAATTGCGCGGTTTCGGCGGCGTGTGACACCAGAGCAGCGTGACTTCCCGGGACATTCACGGTGGTCGCGCGCATACGGCTCGACATGAACAGTTGGGTCTGAGGGGAGATCATCCGGTCGTTTTCCGATACCAGGTACCAGGATGGCAGCGATTTCCACGCGGGCTTTCCCGGCCTTTCGCCGAAAATCTTCGCCGCGATCGGCTTCTGCACAGCGGCCATGACCTGTGCCCGCACGAGATCGACGTCGTGTGCGAATACCTGCGGAAAGGCCTCCGCATCGATCCATACGAAGCCCGGGTCACCGAAACGGAGCGGCGACGGTCCCGGCGGAGGTGCGACACGGGCATTCAGTTCACCGAGCGTCTCGCCGTCATCGGGGGCGAATGCCGAGACGTAGACAAGAGAGGTAACCATGGGCGCACCGACGGCCGCTGCCGATATCACCATGCCCCCGTACGAGTGGCCCACTAACACCGTCGGACCCTTCTGCAGCGAGAGAATACGTCGGGTCACGGCGACATCGTCCGCCAAGGAAGTCAGCGGAATCTGTGCCGCGGTGACCTGGTAGCCACGGTCGCGCAATCGAGGGACCACACCGCTCCAGCTCGATCCGTCCGCCCAAGCTCCGTGCACAAGCACAACGTTCAGTTGCTTCAGCATATCAGTCGGCCACTCCGGTCTGTACCGGGAGAGATTAGCAGAGGTCGATCGGATCCTGCTCCGGTCAGTGGATTGGGATGCTAGCACCTCGGCCAGGCTCGAGCAATTGATCCCTGTTGCACCGTCCGTGTTGCCACGTAGATCACTTGTTCATACGGGCGGCGACGCTCTACCGGGCGCGTTCGAGCTTCCCGGTGCGATGCTGCACACGGCGCGCGATCGGTGAGAGTCCTTCGTTTCGACTCTCCACCTGACGCACGTTGAGGGCGAACCAGAGTGGCAACGAATCCTTCATTTTGGTTGGGCAGATCAGACGCTTAGAGAAAGAACCAATTTGCAGCAGCGAGTACCCTGGTCCAAGCGGACCGAGGAGAGTGCCCACTATCTATTTCTTCGGCCTGGGCCTCAGGCGTGCGCCACTCTAGCCGGCGGCAAAGATCCCCTACGCGGGCGGGCGGCCTAATGCTAAGGTCAATTGGGGGAGCTCATGTCCGGTAAACCGCTCGAAGGGCAGGTCGCGCTCGTAACTGGTGCCGCGAAACGCATCGGTCGGAGTATTGCGTTGCGACTTGCCAACGATGGTGCCGCAGTCGCTGTCAACTACAACACGTCAGGAGCCGAAGCGGAATCGGTCGTCCGCGAAATCGAATCCGTCGACTGCCGCGCGCTCGCCATACAAGCGGACGTTTCCAGGCGGCCTGAAGTAGGGAAAATGATGGCAATCGTCGAAAGAGAATTCGGCCGCCTCGACATCCTGGTCAACAATGCCGGTGTCTTTTTTTCTGCGCGATTCGAAGATCTCACCGACAAGCAG
>DATMRE010000204.1:0-14372 GCA_035566475.1 Verrucomicrobiia bacterium
TGAGCTGGAGCAAGATGCGAAGAGCGGAAAAATCGCCGAGCGCGTAATTCGTATCGAGAATCTGCTGGCCGAGCTGCCGCGCGCGACAGTCCTCCCCATCATCGAACGGCGCGTGCGGCACGGCGCGAAGTTCGATCTCCCACTCGCACAGATTCAGCCAGGCCAGCTGACTGCGGCGGAGGGAGCGCCCGCACAGCTCGATTCCGGAGACTGGAAGCCGTCGAGACTGCGCGTCTTCAACCAGCAGGGCCGGTTGATCGCCATTGCCGAGCCCGTTGTTCCTCGTACCTACCAGCCCGTCCTGGTCCTGGAAGCCACGCCGTAGTTCCGCACCGGTCTTGCCGATCCTTGCAATGAACCCGGCCGAACCCTCCTGTCACCTGCGCGAGGCCCGCTCCTTGAGTGCGCTGCTCGCGGTGGACGATCGTGACTGTGAACGGATCGCAACTATGGATTTGGTGGAGGTTGCGGTTGCGGTGACCCCGGCTGTGCTTCGGGCGGGTTTGGCTGCGGAGGCTGCTGCAGCTGAAGTTGCTGCTGGTTTGGTTGCTGCTGGTTTGGTTGCTGCTGGTTTGGCTGCTGAGGTTCCGGTTGAGGCACCAGGGGTCGCAGTGGCGGTGTCACGAATCCTGGCGGTCCGGGTGGGACGGGGCCTTCGTTCACCGGGCCCGGAGCTCCGGCACGATCAAGCGAGCCTCGCCCGGCGTAGATCACGTGATCCTTGCGAGCAGCCAGCCTGACCATGCGCGGTGTCACGAGGATCAGCAACTCGCTCTCGGAATTTTGGCGATTCTCATTTTGGGCGAGCCATCCGATCCCCGGAAGACCCTCGATTCCGGGCGTACCACTGATGACATTTGTCAGTTTTGGCTCGAGGATCCCGGCTAGCGCGGCCGTCTCGTTTTCCTTCACGCGCACCGTCTGGTTAACGGTTTGGTTGCTGATCACTGGAATCGTGTTGAAGCTCTGCGCGGTGATGCTGCTCAGCTCGAATTCGAGGTGCAGTGTCACTTCGTCGTTCTGGTGGATTCGCGGGGTGGCCTTCACTTTCAGACCGACATCGAGATACTCGACGCCCGGGAATGGCGTGCCGGTGAGCGAGTTGATTGCACCCGAAAAGTTCGAGGAGTCCAGAATGACCGAGACGTCCTCCGACCCATTGTTTGCGACGGCTACGTCCGGCTTGCCGTCTCCGTTGAAATCACCCGTGACGATAGAAACCGGAGTCGTACCGACGGGTAACTCGAGAATCGGGGTGAACACGCCGGCGCCGGTTCCCAGCAGAATCGAGACGGTATTGCCCGTCTGGTCGGCGACGGCGAGATCGGGCCGGCCATCTATGTTGAAATCGGCCACGGCAATCGAGGTGGGTCCGTTGCCGGCGGCATAAATCGTCTCGGGTCCGAAGGTGCCGTCTCCGATGGCGGCGTTATTCGAGGTTCTGTTACCGAGCAGAATGGATACGGTGTTATCGGCTTTGTTGGCTATGGCCAGATCCTGAATTCCGTCGCCATCGAAATCCCCTGTCGATACCCACACCGGCGAGCCTCCGGTCGGGTAATCTTGCCGCGGCCCGAAAGTGCCATCGCCATTGCCGAGAAAAACGGAAACGAATGCCTTGCCTTCATCTGTTACGGCGAGGTCCAGGTGGCCATCCTTATTGAAATCTGCCGCGGCGATGGCGGAAGGCGCGTAGCCGCTTGGCAGCGCAATGATCGTTGGCGGTTTGAACGTCCCGTCTCCGCTGCCGAAATAAATAGAAATCGTATTGTCGCCGTGGTTTGCGACAGCCAGATCAAGATTGGTACCGCCCTTGTCATTGAGGTTCGCTGCAATCACGGAAACCGGTTCAACTCCGGTCTTAAGGGATGTCCCTGTCGTGAAGGTGCCGTCCCCTTTGCCGAGAAAAATCGAGATCGTATTCGCGTTCTGATTCGCCACGGCGAGATCGAGGTTTTGGGTCGTGGCTGCGGTGGTGTTGAATTTTCCGGTTGCGATCCAGACTGGGCCCGCTCCGGTCGGGTATGTCTTCTGCGTCTGAAATGTCCCGTCGTTATTCCCAAGCAACACGGAAATCGTGTTATCCGTAAAATTCGCGACCACCAAGTCCTCGGTCGTGCTGTTCCGCAGGCTGCCGGTCGCCACGAATGTGGGGCCTTTGCCCGCGGAGTAATTCGTGGTCGGGAACTCCGAAGAAGTGACGCCTGAGAGATTTGTACTCGTGCCGCCGAGGCTAGAAGAAAACTGCGCGAGCGAGACAGGGATTCGACTGCCGACGAAAAATGTGGCCGGCTGCCCGTCCTCGGCGCGCAGCAGGATGCGTCGGCCGCTCTGGACGAGAGAAAGCATCTGCGAAAAATTCGCCGATGCGCCGGGAAGCTCGGCGAGAAAGGTGCTTTCACCGCCTCCGAAGGCGACAAGCGGCGGGATTAGCGAACCGAGGCTTAGCTGGTTCGAGCTGAGAAGCGAAGAGATTTGAGTCGCTGTCAGACCGGAAATCGAGGACGGCTGTCCGAACACTTGCGTGATTACACTGACGAGCCCCTCGAGCGATTGCTGCGCCTGCTGAATCTGTTGGGTGCTGAGCGTAAAGACGTGGGAGCTCTCGGGCGGTGTGATGCCGAGGTTGCGAGCGTAATTCCGGTCTACCTGAAGGACCTCCATTTCGAGGATGAGCTCGCCAACCGGCCTTTCGAGGTCCTCCACCAGGCCGCTCGCGATGGCCACGGCGCGCGGCGAGGCGCGCAGGGTAAGCGTGCGGTTACGCGTGTCCAGGTCCGATCGCGTGATGCCGGTGATTTCGCGGACGAGCCGAAGCGTTTCCGTCATCCCCTGAGGAGACTCCGAGGCCGGGAGCAGGATGGTCCGCGCGACGGAGGTGTCGTAGTCTCTGCGTTTCTGCGCCGTGTCCGCAGCCACAAAAAAAAGATGCTCGGTGAGCGGGCGCCAGAAAGTCCCGGTCATCTCACCGAGTACGCGCATGGCGGAGGGGAAATCCAGATCGTCCGCGCGGAGACGAACGGGCCGGGAAACCAGGTCGGTGTCAAACGCGACTTCCACAGCAAATTGGCGGGCGACCTCCTCGTAGACTCCCTCTGTGTCGCCGCGATAATCGAAGCTATGTGTTCCCGGTCGGGAATCGAGGTGAACTTCGCCCGCCGGCTCGAACTCCGTCAAGAGCGGCTCGGCCTGGCCCGGTTCGGCGGCCGCCAACTCAGCCAGACGATTCCGTACGACCGTGTTTTTCGGATCAAGATAGCGTGCGGCGAGCAGTTCGCTACGTGCGTTCGCAAGCTGGCCTGCCACGGCACTGCGTTCGGCGGCTTCCACCTTCGTTTGCACCAGCCGACCCTTGACAACCTCGAGGCGCATCAAATATTCGCGTTCGGTCGGGGCCCAGTCCCCGGCGTTCGAGTAGGCTTCGTAGGCGGTCTGCCAGTCCTGATTCTGCTCGGCGCGAAGGCCCTGTTGATAGGCCTGCCTGGCCTTCTTGACATCCGGTTTCACGGCTTGAACGCGCAGCGTTTGCCGTTGGCTCGCGGCCGATGAGCGATCCGACGCTGACTCCGAGGGCGCCTGAGAGCGTGCCTGCGGCACGCCCAAAGCCGCGATCACCAGCAGCGCCGCGAGGAGGGCTATCTCGGGAAA
Organism: Verrucomicrobiia bacterium; assembly: GCA_035566475.1. Taxonomy (GTDB): domain Bacteria; phylum Acidobacteriota; class Terriglobia; order Acidiferrales; family UBA7541; genus Palsa-295. The sequence continues at coordinate 3,649 of DATMRE010000204.1, forward strand.
GACCGAGCCGGGGGAGCGCTGTATGGGCATAGAATCGCTTAGATGCATATTGTACAGGGGGACGGCGAGAGGGGGGCGAAAAGAGGCGGTAAATTTTCTTGATTTCGCCGAACCGACGCGATAGACTAAACTTCAGTTGATAATTTGTTTCAACTAGGACAGCCATGCTTTCCTCTCTCCTGGTCGCCCTGCGAGAAGGCGTCGAGGCCGCGCTCGTCGTCGGCATCGTACTTGTCTATCTAAACCGGAGCGGGCGGCGCGCCCTCACAAATTACGTCTGGGGCGGTGTACTCGCCGCCATGGCCGCGAGTATCGCAGCCGCCGCCCTCCTTCAGCGGTGGCGCGTGAGCGAGGACGGGTTTGAAGGGCTGCTGATGCTCGTCGCCGCCGCGCTCGTCGTGACCATGATCGTCTGGATGAAGCGCGTGGCGCGCCGCTTGAAGAAGGAGATCGAGCAGCGCGTCGAGGTCTACGCCCAGAAATCGACCCGCGCCGCCGGATGGTGCATCGGGGCTTTCGTTTTCCTGCTGGTCGTGCGCGAAGGGGCGGAGCTGGTGCTGATCCTGCGCGCTGTCGAGCTCTCCAACGCGGCCGTGCAGGTCTGGATCGGGACTGCGCTCGGTCTGGCCATCGCCGTGGCGGTCGGGCTGTTCTTCTTCGAGGGGACCCTGCGGATTCGGCTCGACCGCTTCTTCGCCGCTACGAGCGTGATCCTCGTGGTCGTCTCGCTACAGCTGGCGCTCACCGGGCTCCACGAGCTGAGCGAGGCGATGTGGATCTGGTCGAGCAAACAGGAGATGGCCACGATTGGCCCGATCGTGCGCAACGAGGTCTTCTTTTTTGTGGTGATTCTCGGAACGGCCGCGCTGGTGGTGCTGCGCGAATGGTTCGGTGCCCAGCAACCGGCGGCGGACGCTCGGCTGAATCCGGCCGAACGGCGAATGCGTGAATGGGAATTCCGGCGGCAACGGAGGTGGAGCCTTGCGGCTGCGACTCTGTGCGTGCTCGTGGTGTTGTCGCTCGCGGCAGAATTCGTTTACGCCCGGGCCATGAATGCGCCGGCGCAGGCAAGGACACTTGTGGCCCGGGACAATCAAGTCCGCATCCCGCTCTCCGAACTCACCGATTCCAGTTTGCACTTCTATACCACGGAGGTGAGCGCCACGGTGATCCGCTTCCTCGTCATTCATAAGCCCAACGGAGATTACGCCGCGGCGCTCGACGCCTGCCAGATCTGCGGCACCGCCGGATATCGCGCCGAAGGACAGAACGTTGTCTGCCGGAACTGCGGCTCGACGATCTACATTCCCTCGATCGGCGAGAGCGGCGGTTGTAATCCCATTAGCGTGAAATCCGAGGTACTGGGGGGAGAGGTGATCGTCGATCTCGGGGCGCTCGCCCGGGCAGCCTCGATGATTCACTCCTAGAAAATGTTCGCCCGCCTCGTAGGAGAATCCTTCGTCCGCAACCCGCGACGCAAAATTCTGACGGCCGCCGCGCTCGTCGTGGCGATGGCCGTTGCTACGGCGACGCTGACGGTAGCGCTCGAGGTGGGCGACCGGCTCGGCCGGGAATTCCGCAGCCTGGGCGCCAATCTGTTGATCACTCCCGAGTCCGACACGCTGCCGCTTGAAATCGGAGGGGTCGACTACCGCCCCGTGGACGAAGGCGCGTATTTGCCGGAGGCCGATCTCGGCAAGCTGAAGATGATCTTCTGGCGGCATAACATCCTCGGCTTCACGCCGTTTCTCGACGTTCCGGTCTCGATCCGAGCTTCTCGGGAACCGGCATCGAAGGCGCCGGTCGTCACCCTGACCACGCTGATCGGCACCTGGTATGAGCACCGAGTGGCTGTCCCCGACGGCACGATTTTCAAGACGGGCGCGAGCGTCACCCATCCATGGTGGAGAATCGAAGGCCGCTGGTTTGGCGACGATCGCGAGGAGTGTGTGGTCGGCGCAACCCTGGCGGCTACCTATCCAGGGGGCCTCGCCATCGGAGACGTGATTTATGTGAGGGCCGAGAACGCCGACCGAGCGCAGGAGGAGCCGCGACCGTTGCTCGTGAGGGGAATCGTTTCTACGGGCGGGCCGGAAGACAGGTCCGTGCTTGTGCCGCTGCGGGTCGCGCAAGCGCTTTCCGGCCATCCGGGCGAGCTGCGCCAGCTCTACCTGAGCGCGCTCTCGAAACCTGCCGATGCGCTCTCGGAGCGCGATCCGAGTACCCTGACGCGGGCCGAATACGATCGCTGGTACTGCGCGCCGTACATTTCCTCGATCAGCTATCAGATCAGACAGGTCCTTTCAGGCACCGAGGTGCGGACGATCCGGCGGGTGGCGGATTCGGAAGGACGAATTCTCTCGCGCGTGAGCACGCTGTTCTGGATTGTAACTCTCGCCGCACTGCTGGCCGCGGCGCTCGCCGTCGCGGCCACCTCGGCGGCCACCGTGCTGCAACGCCGATCGGAGATCGCCGTCATGAAGGCCATCGGCGCGACAAACGCCCTGGTGGGCGGAATCTTTCTGGCCGAGCAATTGATGCTCGCGATTTCGGGCGGCGCCATTGGATTTGTCTTTGGCGTGGCACTTGCCCGAGTTCTGGGCGAGAGTGTGTTTGGCACGCCCGCGGCACCGCGCTTGGTTCTCTTGCCCGTGATTCTAGGGCTGGCGGCTCTCGTGGCCATGGCCGGCAGCTTGATTCCTCTCGGGCGGGCGGCGCGCGTCGATCCCGCTCCGATGCTGCGGGACGAGTGAATGTTCGCGCGCCTGCTCTGGAAACTCGTTCGCGGCAGCCGCGGCCGGCTCGCGGTGGCGCTCATCGCCCTGACGAGCAGCGCCGCGGTCAGCTCCGCGCTGCTGAATCTCGATCTCGATATCGAACGCAAGCTGACCCGGGAGTTTCGCACCCTGGGCGCGAACGTGGTCATTGCTCCCCGGCAGGTGGCCGAGCCTGGGGAGCCGGGCGCCCCGACCGCCGCGCTCGCCGCATCGCCAATCTTGATGGATTCGGATGTGGTGCTCGGCGAGGTCGAGCGCCGCCGCACAGCGGACGTCATTGCCGCGGCCCCGTATCTCTACCTCGTGGCGCGCGCTTCGGACACCCCTGTCGTCGTGGCCGGTACCTGGCTTGACCAAGCCAGCAAGCTCGAGCCTACCTGGAGGCTCGATGGGGATTGGATCACCTCGCGCGCAGATGAATCTCGATGCCTCGTTGGCAGAAGCGTTGCACGGCAATTCCATCTCGCCCCTCGCGGCTCGGTGGAACTAACCTACCTCGGCCGCACGACGCGGCTCTCCGTCGCTGGCGTGGTGGACGCGGGCGGCGCCGATGACAACCAGATCTTCGTCAATTTGCCCGTGGCCCAGAAGCTTCTGGCGGTCAATCGACGGATCGAGATCGTCGAGCTGAGCGTGAGCGGGACGGCCGAAAACATCTCGAGATACTCCGCCGGACTTCGAACGGCGCTTCCTCGGTACGAGGTGCGTCCGATCCGGCAGGTGAGCGAAGCCGAAGGCCAGCTCCTCAATCGGACGCGTCTGCTGATCGTATCGACGGTGATACTCATCCTTGTCCTGACGGCGCTGTGCGTCCTCGCGACGATGGCAGCTCTGGCGATGGAGCGGCGGGAGGACGTGGGGCTCATGAAGGCGCTCGGCGGCTCGATCTCCCAGATTGTGGGACTATTTCTCGCAGAAGTGGGCGTGCTCGGTGCTGCTGGCGGACTGGTCGGCTCGACGGCGGGATTCGCGCTCTCCCAATGGATGGGACTGCGCGTCTTCGGAACATCCATCACACCGCGGTGGGAGGTGTTTCCACTGACGGTTGCGCTAATGGTGGTGGTGGCGATGGCCGGCGCGCTGCCGCTGCGCCTGCTCGGCAAGGTGAAGCCCGCCGTGATTCTACGAGGAGAATAGTGGCGACGCTCGTCCAAACCGAGAAACTCAGCAAGGACTTCGGAAATGTGCGCGCGCTTGACGGCGTTTCGTTCCGCGTCGAGGAAGGCGAATGGATCGCGATTATGGGGCCATCGGGCTCGGGCAAGACGACACTTATCAATATTCTCGGAGGTCTCGACAAGCCCACGTCTGGATCGGCGAGGGTGGACGGGACGGAGATGGGACGGCTCGACGAAGCGGGCCTCACGCGTTTCCGCGCTGAAAAAATTGGATTCATCTTCCAGCAGTTTCACCTGGTGCCGTATCTCACGGCGCTCGAAAACGTGATGCTCGCGCAATATTTTCACAGCACGACCGATGAGCCCGAAGCGCGCGCGGCGCTCGAGCGCGTCGGACTCCGAGAGAGGGTCGGGCATCTGCCGGCACACCTGTCGGGCGGGGAGCAACAGCGCGTCGCCGTAGCGCGCGCACTCATCAATCATCCGAAGCTGATTCTCGCAGACGAACCGACCGGAAATCTCGACGAAGAAAACCAGGATACCGTGATCCGGCTCCTAACCGAGCTGCACCTCGAAGGACACACGATTCTGATGGTGACGCATGACCCCTCGATCGGGCAGCTTGCCGACCGCCGGATTGAACTGGCACACGGGCGCCTGGCACAAATCACCGTGGTTTCTACCGAAGATGAGGTGCGCTTCGATCACCTCCTCGAGCAACTGTGGATTTTCGGGGAAGAGGGCGTGACGCCGGAGCTCGGACGCATCCAGCGGAGCGGCATCGGGGATTCGGCGGGAGTGATTTCTCGACTGAAGGACCTCGGCCTGCTCGAGGTGCGCGATAGCGGGGTCGGGCTGACCGCCCGTGGCGAAAATCGCGCCCGCGATATTGTCCGCCGTCGCCGCCTGGCCGAACGGCTGCTGACCGACACGTTCTTGATTCCCGATTCCGAAGCCGATTCGCACGCCTGTAAATTCGAGCACATCATCAGCCCCGAACTCGACCAGCGTATCTGTACTTTTCTCGGGCATCCGCAGACTTGCCCCCACGGCAATCCGATTCCTGCCGGCCGCTGCTGCCCTCGGCGTTAGCCTCCACCTGGACACCCTTCGAATCCTCGCGGGTTCGAAAGGGCCGGCACTGCGGTCTGTGACATTCCCGTCTCGAGATCGTGCGGAGTCGCGGAAGCCTCTACAGAGGCCAGCCGGACAACCCAGGAGAAATCCTTTTGCCGAATCTCGGCCTGGTCCGACCTAGGTTCGGATTCTGAGCCCCAATCGAGGCAGCCGGCCGCGTGTCTGATAGAATAGGGCCGAGCGGAAATGCCCATAGCACTCGATGCCCGGAAGAAGCCGATTGGGGTGAAGGTCCACGTGACGACGGGGGAAGGTGTCGAGGTCACCTGGTCGGACGGGCACGAAAGCCGCTACGATTTTCCGTACCTGCGCGACCACTGCCCCTGCGCCTTGTGCAATGACGAGCGCGAGAAGAGAGTAAAGACTCCGGCGAGCACCGTGCTGCCGATGTTCAAACCGCGCGTGACCGCGCGGTCAGCAGCGGCGGTCGGGAATTACGCGATTCAGATTCAATACTCCGACGGACATTCGACCGGGATTTATAGTTTCGAGTGCCTCCGGGAGATTTGCCCCTGCGAGGCCTGCGGCAGCCTGTTTCGCCCAACCGCCGAGAAGTCTGCGGGTTAGATGACGCATCCGACCTCGGTGATCGACCTCATGCCCTTCCAGGCACACTCCGCGATCACGAGCCGGCGAACGGGCCTTGGGAGTCCCGCTGCCGCCTATCGACAGCAGGCCCTCCGGGGGTCTTCCGAGGGTATAGGAAACGCCGCGCGCATAGGCGGGCAGATGCCGCTGATCGCCTGCAGGGCCTTCTGGTTCCTCCCGCAGTCCGCAAAGTCGCGCCCCTTGTCAGAGGCCCGGAGGAAGGCGCCAGGCGGGCCGAAGGCCGATCGAGACGATCTACAGGAACGATTTCGCAACCGTGACCCGGTTCATCGTTTAGTTCTTTCCCTCATCCTTATAAGATAAATACCTCATGGCAATTATCCGCGCGGGCTCGTCGCTTCCACAGGGTTCCGGCCGCCCGGTGGCCAAGGTTCTCGTGGCCACCACGGCCATGCTGGCCTTCATTTCTTATTGGCGCGCGGCGGCGATCGTGCTGAATGATCTCGCCTCGTCGGCCTACTACGCGGGCGGCGAGGCCGAGCAGTTCATCGGCAAGTCAGCGCCGTGGTTCATCCTCGCGACCATGCTGCTTTCCTACGCAGTTTCGCAGATTTACGTCGAGAGCTGCAGCATGTTTGTGCGCGGCGGTGTCTATCGCGTCGTGAAAGAAGCGATGGGAGGGGCGCTTGCGAAGTTCTCGGTTTCTGCGCTGATGTTCGACTACGTTCTCACGGGCCCGATCAGCGGCGTGTCCGCTGGGCAATATCTGGCCGGGCTGCTGAACGAGATGTTCGCCTATGCGCACCTGACCATCACCCTGAGCGCGAACGCCACGGCGGCCGCGTTTGCGATTGCCGTGACGCTCTATTTCTGGTGGGAGAACATCAAGGGAATTCCCGAGTCGAGCGAAAAAGCGCTCTGGATCATGCAGTTGACCACGGTGATGGTCGTGGCTCTGATCGGATGGTGCTCCTATACTCTGCTGGTGCGCGGCGGGCACTTGCCTCCGGCGCCGGTGCCGCGAAACATTCTACTCACCAAGTACTCGCTCGGATGGCTCTACGGCAGCCGGATTCCTCGGCTGATCACCTTCGCCGCTGTGTTTGTCGGCCTGGGCCATTCGGTGCTGGCGATGAGCGGAGAGGAATCGCTCGCCCAAGTGTACCGGGAGATCGAGCACCCCAAGCTGCCGAACCTGAAGAAGGCCGCGCTGGTCATTTTCATTTACAGCATGGTGTTCACCTCGCTCGTTTCGTTCTTTGCCGTGATGATCATCCCGGACAAGGCCCGGCCGCAGTACTTCGAGAACCTGATCGGCGGCCTGTCCATGAGCCTGACCGGACCGCTGTTTGCCCGACTGGCGTTCCACGTGTTCGTGGTGGTGGTCGGAACGATGATCCTTTCAGGTGCGGTGAACACGGCGATTGTGGGTTCGAACGGCGTGCTCAACCGCGTTTCCGAAGACGGCGTTCTCTCCGACTGGTTCCGGCAGCCGCATCCGCGCTTCGGGACTTCGCACCGGATCATCAACCTAATCGTGGGGTTGCAGATCGTCACCATCCTCATCAGCCGGGGCGACGTGACATTCCTCGCGAACCTCTATGCTTTCGGCGTGATCTGGAGTTTCGCGTTGAAGGGAATTGCCGTCTTGGTGCTCCGGTACACCCATCCACAGGATCGCGAATTCCGCGTTCCGCTGAACCTCCGCATCGCCGGAAAAGAAATCCCGCTCGGACTCGGGCTGATTACTCTGATGCTGCTCGCGATTGCGGTGGTCAACCTCTTCACCAAGCCTGCCGCGACCGTTTCGGGCGTTATCTTCTCCGCTTTACTTTTCGTTGGATTCGAGCTCTCGGAGAAAAGAATTCAGCGCAAGCGGGGCGAGATGCACGTTGAGCTTGACCAGTTCAACCTCGCGCAGGCTGCCGACCTGACCATCGACAACGTCGGCGTCCAGCCGGGCAACATTCTGGTCGCGGTCAGTACTTACTACGCGCTCTATCCGTTAGAGGCCGCACTGCGGCGCGCAAAGAGGGGCCCGGCCGAGATCGTTGTGCTGCACGTCCGGATGCTTCGTCGCGCGGCTTCCGGCGAGTACGATCTGGCGCCCGATCAACTCTTCAGCACGATCGAGCAACTGTTGTTCACCAAGGTGCTGTCCATAGCGGAGAAGGAAGGCAAGCCCGTGCGCCTCGCCGTCGCCGCCGCAAACGACCTGTGGGAAGGAATCCTGCGCACGGCAGCGAATTTGCAGTCGAGCACGATTGTGGCGGGAAGTTCAGCGAAGATGCCGGTCACCGAGCAGGCACGCGAAATCGGCATCTCCTGGGAAAAGATGCCCGAACCGCGGCCGAGAGTAACGCTCGAGCTTTTCACGCCGACCGGCCAGGAACAGATTTTCTATCTGGGGCCGCACGCGCCGAGGTTGACGCCGACGGAAATCGACCTTCTCCACAAGGTGTGGCTCGAATTGAGCGCTCGGCTGCCAGACGAAGAACTTCACCACCACGACATCGTGCATTTCGCTCTGACGGAGGTCGTGCGGGAGATCGCCGATGGGCAAGAGGAAGACATCCTGAAGCGGCTGCGCGACCACCTGAAGGAAATTCAGGGCCGCCGGCTGACCCCCTAAAGAGCCCGTGGGATGGCCGCAAGAAGCCGGTAGGGGAAATGGAAGCGGCTAAGAGCGGACCTCCGAGGTGCAGTTCGGGCAGCGTGTGGCCTTGATGGCAATTGTCGAGAAACAAAACGGGCAATCCTTTGTCGCTGGCACCGGGACTGGCTCAGGTTTGTTCCATCGATTGACCTGCCGGACCAAGAGAAAAATCACAAACGCGACGATCAGGAAATCAATCACCGTGTTGAGAAAAATGCCGTAGTTGATCGTGGCCGCGTTTGCCGCTTTGGCGGCCGCGAGCGTCGGGTAGTGCGTTCCCGAAATGTTCAGGAAAAGAGTGGAGAAATCCACCTTGCCAAGTGCTAGGCCGAACGGAGGCATGATGATATCGCCCACGAGCGAACTGATGATCCGGCCGAATGCGCCGCCGATGATGATGCCGACGGCCATGTCGAGGACATTTCCGCGCATCGCGAACGCCTTGAATTCTTTGAGCATCTCTCCCTCCTCGATCGATCGCCTTTCCGTGGGACGTAGCGGGCGGAATGCTGATTTTCAGGCGCTACGGCCCATGAAGATTAGCGGGAACGGGCAGGACTGGCAACTGGAAAGGCGGCGCCGGGCGGCCCGCTCAGGGGTGCCGGGTGAATAGGATGGCGCCGACCAGGCCTCGCAGCAGGAGCACGCCGCCCGCGAGTCCGAGTAGGAGGTTCGCATGGCGCAGCGGGAGGAATCGAATCCCGAGCAACAGGACTCCAACAAGGGCGAGCGAGGCGGCGCGAATGCGCGTTTCCAGGCGTACCGCTCCCGGTTCGCGAGCGATCCAGACGCGCACGGCCCAGTAGATGACGAGAACCGCCAGAAGCAGCAGCGAGCTCGGACGTGCCGGGAGTCCCACGCGGCCCGTGATGGCCAGCAAGATCATCAGCGCGCCCAGCAGAAAGACGATGAACTCGCCGAGGAGGCGGAGGAGATTCGCGGAAGTGGGCATCGGAGCGCTTCGATTGAAAATTATCTCGCACGCCATCGCCCCAGGCAAACGCGGAAATAAGCCGGTGCTCTCTTTTCGACCGGCCACGCGAGCAGAGATTCACTCGATCGATCTATTCGCTTTGCTGTCAGTTATTTTCAGTTGATGGACCCGACGCTGGACCGGCCCCGGGGACGAAATCCTGCTCCGTGCGCTCGACTGGAAGCGGCACATTCGGATGCCGTTGTCCTAAGATGCGAACCGATACTCTCTCGTTTGCCCTCGCCTGTGGCAGGCGAGCAGTGGCCTGGCTGGGCGCAGAGATTTCGCGAACCTGAAGTCGCCTGGCGAAGCAGTCCGCCCGATCGCAACCAGCCCGGCGCGGCCTTGACGGAAAGGGACTGATTACGAGCGGGAGACCCGGCGTCCCGCCCGAAGCCTTCTGACCCCCGTTGAGCAGTCTCGCGAGCTTCGCCCGGCCAAGAACGCTCAGCGAAACGCGGCATTCGGACCGGCGCAGAATGGCATGCAAGGGCTTGAGATAGCTGTGCTGATGTGGGATGTTACTATGTATTTTTTTTTGCCCTGCATCGAAGAGCGTTCCATCGTTATCAAATTGTTAGGAGCATGCCGTGCACAAGGTCATTATCATCGGCAGCGGATGTGCGGGACTGACCGCCGCAATCTATACAGCGCGCGCGGACCTAGCACCGCTCGTGCTGGACGGTTACGAGCCGGGCGGGCAGCTTGCTCTGACCACGCTCGTCGAGAATTTCCCGGGCTTTCCCGACGGTATCCTCGGTCCCGAGTTCATCGAACAAGCGCGGAAGCAGGCCGAGCGGTTCGGTGCCGAGTTTCGCTCGGGCGCCGTCACGTCGGTCGATCTGAGCCGGCGGCCGTTCCAGATCGTCGCCCGTGGGGAGACGTTCGAAGCTCAATCGCTCGTGATCGCAGCCGGCGCGTCTGCGCGAATGCTGGGCCTCGAATCCGAACGGAAACTGCTGGGACATGGCGTCTCGACGTGCGCAACGTGCGACGGCTCGTTTTTCCGCAACCGTGAAATCGTCGTTGTTGGCGGCGGCGATACCGCGATGGAAGAAGCCACATTCCTCACGAAATTCGGGAAGCGGGTCACGATTGTGCATCGACGGAACGAGTTTCGTGCCACGAAGATCATGCTGGATCGGGCGCGCTCGAACGAGAAAATCCTGTTCATGACGCCGTACTTGGTCGAGGAAATCGATAACGTGGAGAAGAGCTCTGTCGAAGCGGTCAGGGTCCGCAATCTCGAGACCAACCAGGTTTCAACCATCGCCACCGAGGGCCTATTCGTGGCCATCGGGCATGACCCGAACACCAAGGTGTTTCAGGGCCAGCTCAGCATGGATCAGGGAGGCTATATCATCACCCACGACGGACCAAAGACCAGCGTCGAAGGTGTTTTCGCCGCCGGCGATGTTCAAGACCACCGCTATCGCCAGGCGGTCACGGCGGCAGGGTCCGGCTGCATGGCGGCAATCGAGGCGGAACGGTTTCTCGAGGAACAGAAGGCCTAG
>DATMRE010000205.1:0-3171 GCA_035566475.1 Verrucomicrobiia bacterium
GCCATCAGACCTCACATGCCTCGGGACCAAGACATTCCCCAATGGATTCCCCACCTTGCCGATCCCGAGCCGAGCGAACGGGTACGATTCGCCGAGCGCCTCTACCGTGAGGCATCGGATCGGTGCCTGCCCCTGCTCAATCAATGGAAAACCGACCCCGAGTTCCGCAAGCTACTCTGCACTCGGAACCCTCCTGATACGAACGACACCGACGCCGAACCCGCTGTCATCGTCGCTGGAATCGCTGTCAAGCCGGACCAGTTCGAGAAAATTCGCGCCGCAAACGACTCCCCGCGGCTCGCCGATGTGCCACCGGACCAGGACGCGAAGGAATTCGAGCTGCATTTCGCAAATCATGTCGCGCTCGACATCCTGACCTCGGGTGATCGAGCGAGCTCCGGGGCGATCGCTCGCTTCCTTGAAAAATTCGGAGAGGGCATTCAGCAGGTGGAAGTCTACGTGCGCGATGTGGACCGCGCGACAGAGATTCTTCGGACCAAATTCAACCTCCAACCGGTCTATCCGGCACCGCGGGCAGGCGCAGGCGGCACCCGGGTGAACTTCTTGCTCGCCCCAACGCCACGGGGTGAGAAAACTCTCATCGAACTTGTGGAGGCACCCACGCTCCGTTCCTAGCGACCGGCGAGGCTGTCACGACGAGTACGGGTCGAACCGAAAGCCGGGACAGAACTCTCCGCGGGCCTTATGCCCCGCTCTGCTCGATCAGCTTGGCAACCAGCGCTGTCCATCCGGTCTGGTGGCTCGCGCCAAGCCCTGCCCCCGTTTCGCCGTGGAAATACTCGAAGAACAGGATCAGGTCGCGCCAGAACGGATCATTCTGAAAAAGCGCGATGTCACCATAGACAGGACGCCGGCCATCGCGGCGAAGAAAGATATGCGACAAGCGATGTGCGATTTCTCTCGCGACGCTCCACAGGGTGCAGTGCCGGTCCGAGCCGGTGGGGCACTCGACCTTGAAGTCATCGCCGTAATAATAATGAATCCGCTGCATCGACTCGATGAGCAGAAAGTTCATCGGGAACCACACCGGCCCGCGCCAATTCGAGTTTCCACCAAAAAGACCGGTGGTCGATTCGGCGGGCTCGTAGTCAACGAAGTGAGATTGATCATCATGGCTGAACACAAAGGGATGATCCCGATGAAATTTCGAGAGGGCACGTACGCCGTGGGGCGACAGGAACTCATTCTCATCGAGGACATACCGGTAGATGCGTTCCAGCTTCTTCCGATTGGCAATCGAGAGCAGCAATCGCGCTCCACGTTCGCTTCGCCGGCTCATGTCCACGTGCTCGGACACGTCGGGGTGATGGTCGAGAAACCATTGCATGCGGCTGCGAAAGCCGGTCAGGTGTTCATACTGTTCCGGCTCGAACGATTCGGTCGCAAACAGCGGGATGAGCCCCACCATCGAGCGAACCTTGATGGGGATGTGCTTGGTATCGCCCAAGTGCAGCAGGTCATAATAGAAGCCGTCTTGCTCATCCCATAGTCCGATCCCTCGGCCGCCCATATCGTTCATCGCCTGCGAGATGTGAACAAAGTGCTCGAAAAACTTGCTAGCCACATCCTCGTAGGCGGGTGACTGGCTGGCAAGTTCCATCGCCATGGCGAGCATGTCCAGGCAATACATGGCCATCCAGCTGGTTCCGTCGGACTGATCGATAAAATTCCCCGGCCCGAGAGGCATCGAGCGGTCGAAGATGCCGATGTTATCGAGGCCGAGAAACCCGCCCTGGAAAACGTTTTTCCCTTCCGGGTCTTTCCGATTTACCCACCAGGTAAAGTTGAGCAGCAGCTTGTGAAAAACGCGCTCGAGAAAATTGCGATCTTGCTTCCCTTGGATTCGAGCCGCGATCTTATAGACGCGCCAAGCCGCCCAGGCGTGCACCGGCGGATTCACGGCCGAGAAATCCCACTCGTAGGCAGGCAGCTCTCCATTGGGATGCATGTACCATTCGCGCAGAAACAGAATCAATTGCTCCTTGGCGTAGTCGGGGTCAATGAGCGCCATGGCAACGCAGTGGAACCCCAGATCCCAGGCGGCGTACCAGGGATATTCCCACTTGTCCGGCATGGAAATGACGTCCGAGTTATAGAGCTGCGTCCAATCGTGATTTCGGCCGGACTTGCGGCGGGGGGCGGGCCGAGGCTGGGTGGGATCGCCGTCCAGCCAGCGCCGAACATCATAGTGATAGCACTGCTTGCCCCACAGAAGTCCCGCAAAAGCCTGGCGCTGCACAGCCCGAGCGTCCTCGCTCACCCCGGCGCCTATCCGTTGGGCATAGAACTCATCGGCCTCCTTTTGGCGCTCTAGGAAGATTTGATCGAACGCCGCGCCGAAAAATTCCTCCACGGGCGCATGGCTCTGTGCGGGATTACGATCCAGCAAGCGAAAATGGAGTGTCCAGGCTTTCCCTGCGGCGATTTCCGAACTGTAATGGGCGGCCGCCTTGGTGCCCTTGCTCTCGGGGTTCACAGCCGAGCGCTCGTTGTTAACCAGGTAGCGATGGAAAGCATCCTTGACGTAAGGCGTGCGGTTCCGCTGTTGGTAGAGTCGCTCGGTATTCGTTTTGTTCTCCGTGCAAAGCAGTTCCGGTGAGCCCTCAAAAAGCAGCCAGCGCTGGCCATAGTGATATTCGCGGGCTTCGACGAGCACGGTGCCTTCGCGGCCGCCGATGCGCTCGACTCGCGGCATATCGTAGTGGTCGCCCCAATCCCATCGGTTTCGGAACCAGAGTGTCGGGAGTATGTGCAACCGCGCGGGTTCTGGCCCACGATTCCAAGCAGTGACCCGGATCAAAATGTCTTCGCAAGTCGCTTTCGCATATTCCACGAAAACGTCGAAATAACGATTCTCCCGGAAGATACCTGTATCGATGAGCTCGTATTCGGGGTCGTTGCGGGTGCGCTTTGCGCTCTCCGCTACGAGCTGGGCGTAGGGAAATTCGCCCTGGGGATACTTGTAGAGGAATTTCAAATAGGAGCTCGTGGGCGTGGCGTCGAGGTAGTAGTAATACTCTTTTACGTCCTCGCCATGATTTCCTTCCTGGTTCGTGAGGCCGAAGAGCCGCTCCTTGAGGATGGGGTCCCTCTCATTCCAGAGTGCGATCGAGAAACAGATGTGCTGGCGACGGTCGCAAATTCCCCCCA
>DATMRE010000206.1:0-5280 GCA_035566475.1 Verrucomicrobiia bacterium
GGCATAATGAGCCAGCACCGGAGCGTGAATCCCGTCCAACCCATCGGTTGGCGTGACGCCGTAGAAAATGACAGCGTGACTCAATGACGGGGTCGCCGCTGCCATCCGGAAGACTCGCCAACCGCCCCAACCAAAGCCAATTGCCGAGATCTGCGCAGGATCAACGTCGGGATTCTTCCCTAAGAAGTCCAAAGCCGCCTTCAAGTCATCGACAGTCCGATCCGGCGAAAGCTGGGCGATCGCGCCCGACGCCTGCTGGGCCGACTTTGTACCTCCCCCGCGGGATAGCAGATCCGGCGCCAGAGCCACAAAACCCTCCGCCGCAAAACGGCGGCTCACATCCTCAATATTCTCGCTCAAGCCCTGAGTGTCGTGGACCACGACGACGGCCGGGTGCTTTCCCGAACTCTTCGGCTTCGCCAGGTAGGCTTCAATCTTCGCCTCACCCGAAGAGTACTGAACAGTTTCCGCGTTCACGTCGCCTGCCTGAGGAAGGGCGTTCGGTGTCCGAGGCTCTGCCCGAAAGCTCGATCCGAAGAGCAAGAGTGCGGCTAGAGCGGCGCCAATCAAGGCGAGCGGCGAGTTCTCGATCAACCGCCGCTCCACTTGATTCCGGTCTCGGCGATTCTCTCTCTCGGAACGGTCCGCGTGCATATCGTGCCCCTGGTCATTGACTCAAATCCGCATGGCCCTTCAAAATTTGCTCATACCAAGCCCGATCCGAGCGTCTTGAACGAGGTGGGATCAGCCATTCGGCCGGCACGGTTCATTAAACAACCACTTAAGAAGGGACTCTGCCTGAATTCTGGCAGAGTCTAATCAGGCAGCCGGGTGTTGTCAAGGAATTGTCCAACCGGACATTTCTACTTTGCGCTGACAGAATCGATCCAAACCGAATGGCACGAGAATTCCGAATGATGAACGGCAGCTGAGGATTCGCTGCGCCCAAACCCGCCGATTCTCAGCGGGGTTGCGTCACGACGTCGACAAGCGCCGGCTCGCCGCGTTTGACGACCTCGACCGCGCGCCGGATTGCGGGCCCCAGATCCTTTGGATCTGTGATCGGGCCCTCGCCATATACGCCCATGCCCTTGGCCACGGCTGCGAAGTCGATATTGGGATCATTGATCGTCGTTCCGATATGGGCGCGGTCGATGCCGCGATTGTGCCGGTTGGCCATGCGCTGCACATGCATGAGCTCCTGGTGGTAGGCCCGGTTGTTGTGCATGACATTTAGCAGAGGAACGCGGTGATGCGCGGCCGTCCAGAGGATCCCTGGGGCATACATCAGATCGCCATCGTTTTGAATGTTGACGGTCAGCCGACCGTGTTTCTTGTTCGCGAGCGCGGCGCCGAGCGCAGCCGGCGCTCCGTAGCCCACGCCGAATCCGCCCCCCCCGCCAATGTATTGGTAATACTTTTCAAAGGTCCAAAGCCGAAGCGGCCAGCGGTTCACCCAGGGCGAAACATCCGACACCAACGACCAGTCTTCGTTCTTGATCTGCCCCCAGAGTTCGGCCGATAGACGGGCGGTCGTGATGGGACTCGTGTCCCAGCCATAGGTCGCCTCGTCGCGCGCGCGCTCGAGGGCTTCCCGGCTGGCCGCTGCCAACTTCTTACCGCGGTCCTCGATCGTCCTCCTGCGATCATCGGTGATGAGTCGTTTCACCGCCTCGATCAGGGACGGCAGGGTCGCCTCTCCGTCGGCCGCGATCGCCAGATCAACTTCCGTGTAGCGCTGGAAATCCTGATAGTTGCTCTTGAGAAAGAGATCTCCGGCCGTAATGGTGATCAGTTTCGCACCATCTTTCGTAAGGGCTCGCGCCGTACGGTGCAGCTGATCGCGATAGGAGTGGATGGCGCCAAAGAAATCGGGGACTTCCAGGCCCAAGATCACGTCCGCTGCCGAAATGACGTCTCGACCGCGCTCGGTGAGGTTGAGCGGATGACGCGTGGGAAAATTCATCCGGCCGGCCAGATCGATCACAGCCGCCCGGAGCGTTTCGGCGAGCTCGACAAGATAGTTCACCCCGGCGGGAGTACGTGCGGCGCGTTCGACGACGATCACGGGATTCTCCGCTCGAACCAGCAGCCGGGCCACTTCGGCAACCGAACCCGAATCGCCCGCTGGCGGGGCGGCCAGCGTGAGCTTCGGTATGCGGACGGTCGTTCCTTCAGAGATTGGGTTCTCCTGGAGCTCGCCATCGGCCACCAAAAGCACAGGGGCCATCGGTGGAGTCAAGGCAATTTTGTACGCGCGGACCGATGATTCCGCGAAGTGTTCGAGCGACACCGGCAGGTCGTCCCACTTCAGACAGTCGCGGACAATGGCTGCGACATCCTGCGCGCTGTGGTCCCACTCGACGCCTGGGCGTCGCATTGTTTCATCGAGCGCATTGCCAACAAGCAAATAGACCGGCACGCGGTCGCAAAAGGCGTTGAAGATCGCCATCGAAGCGTGCTGCAGCCCGACCGGGCCATGGGCTAAGGCCGCCATCGGCCGACCTTCAATCTTCGCGTACCCGTGGGCGATGGCCACCGCCGATTCTTCATGGCAACAGGTGATGAACTCCGGATTCTGATTTCCGCCGTAGTTGATCACCGATTCGTGCAACCCGCGGAAACTCGAACCCGGATTTGCAGCCACGTACTCGAAGCCGAGCGACTTGACGACATCCACCATGAAATCGGACCCGGAGCGAACCTCGGTCAGAACGTCGACACCCGTGGGCTCCGCGGTCTCGGCCTCCCTCGGCATCGGACGTGCCGTACCTGCACGGGGAGGGTCGGGCTGTTTGCGAACCGTTGTAGTCGGAATTGCAGCCAGCGCGGCTGCGCCCGCAGCAGCGTCCTTTAAAAACTTACGACGCCCGATCGAACCTTTCTTCGGTTTCTCCATAAGGCGTTCCGTTGGCTCCAGAGTGCGTTTCTTGAGGGTCCTGGGACCGTAGTGATCCAAGCTGAAATTCAAATGAGCGAACCTTCGAGGGTGGGCGCTTCTGAAGAAATGGAAGCCATCCCCGGAGCCGCGCCGCGGCCGCGCGCACTCCCCCCTCGCGGAACCCGAACCGAGCCGTCCGCTCGCGTTTCACCTCAACTCTAGAGCCCATCTTAAACTGATTTACCCAACAGGTCACTGAAGAAGACGTTTCCCCGCGATCCACCCCGTCTCATGCGCGCTCGACCTCGATTGGTGGCGTTCCGTAGCTATGAAACGACTCAATGGTCTGGAGGCCCCAGGCTTGCCCCTTCTTGCGCTCCTCCTCCGACCAGGTGATCGGTTTCCAGTCCGGAGCCAAGATCAGGCGCGCACCCGCGTTCGCGATCTCCACCCGATTGCCACCCGGTTCGTAGACGTAGAGAAAGAAGGTTTGCTGAACGGCGTGTTTGTGAGGGCCCGTTTCGATGTAGACGCCGTTCTCCAAGAAGATATCGGCGGCACGGAGAACGTCCTCACGGCAATCGACGGCGTAGGTGAAATGATGGAAGCGGCCGCGTGTCCCCGTGTGGTCGAGCGTGTAGGCGAAGTCGTAACTCTTGTTGCTGACGGTGAGCCAGATACCCGCTTCGCTGCCATCGTTCAGAACGATCTGCTCGGTGAGCCGGCAGCCGAGATAGTTCTGAAAGAAAATGCGATTCGCCTTGATGTCGACCGCGAGGCAGTTGAGGTGATCGAGTCGGCGAACACTGACGCCCCGCGCAGGATATCGCTGCGCCTGATTCTTCAAGGCCGGTCGGAGCTCAGGGGGCGGGGTGTACCACTCGGTGTCGTAGTAGAGCTCGATGACATGGCCATCGGGATCGCGGAATGCAAAAGCGGGACCGTGACCCAGATCTCCTCCGTTCCAGCCGATCTCGTAGCCGGAGCCCTTCAGGGCGCTGACACGCCGGTCCAGGGCCTGCTGGCTTCGCGTGCGGAACGCCATGTGGCGCATCCCGGAGGTACTCGAGGCTGTGAGCTTTAACGAGTGATGCTCGTAATCGTCCCAGCCGCGCAGGTAAACCGACTCTCCCATCCGCGCAGTTTCGGTCATGCCCAGCACGTCGAGAAAGAATCGCAGGCTTTCCTCTGGTTTTGGCGTCAGCACTTCCAGATGGCCCAGGTGCGCCAGGTCGAAGATCGGTTCACTGACCATAGACGAGCCTCCTAGTTTGCTATCGGCGATCCGGATTCGATCTGGTCCGGGAACCCTCGCGGTCGAAATTCCCCGGGGTACAGGTTAGAATCGGCCGTTCGTGGGCGCCACATAATAGTCAGGATGACCTGCTCCTGAAACGATGTGCGTACCTCTTTCCCAAGCCGCGGAATTACGATTTCGCGATATCGTCGGCAAGAGCACGCCACGAGAAAGGCTCCTCGGCTCGATAGGCAAGATGCCTGGCAGTCATTTCATCGACGAGCCAATCCTGCCGCTTTGCCGTCGCTAGCGCCATCCACGGCTCGAGTCCGACCCCCTTGAGCGTCTCGCCTACCTCCCGCAATTCAGCGGCCCGGCGCCGCCCGTGCTCCGCCACTCGACTGACGAGGTAGTCGGGCAGGCGGTCGGTCCACCCCATTTGCGGGTACGTGGCTGCGAGCGAACCGAGCACCGCCTCCTCGGCTCCATACCGGCGGGCGGCAAACAAGGATTCAACGACCAGCGACTCCAGGCCCTTGATGATGATGCTCCGGCACATCTTGATCGCCGAGGCGACGCCGATGCGGTCGCCCACGGGCGTCGCATTCATGCCGATCATTCGCAAGAGCTCGGCAGCCTCGGTTGCATTGGTCCCACCCAGCAGGATGGGAACCCTGAGGCGCTCGGGTGGAACAGGAGCCATCACCGCAGCCTCGATGAAACTCGCCGCCGACGGTTCGATCACCCGGGCTACCTCGCGTTTCGTTTCCGGCGAAACGGAGTTGATGTCAAGAAAGAGTTGGCCGCGACGAAGTGCGCGAACGGCCTCGTTCGCGGCCGTGGCGGCGGCCGAGGCCGTCACGGCACTGATCACCAGATCCGCATCCCGGACCGCAGCCGAGACAGAGTCGCAGGCCTGGACTCCCGCGTGGCGGGCATTTGCGAGCACCGCCTCGCGTGATGGTCCATCAAGGAGAAGGATGTCGAAAACCCGCACATCGAGGCCGGCCGCCGCGAAGTCACGGCCGAAAATGCGGCCAACCTCTCCGAAACCTATCAAGCCGATCCGCCGAACTGATTTGAGGGGCATCCTTGATCCTTCCTTCCAGCCGCTCCGGCTTCCGACCGAACTTCGTCAGGTGAACTTCCCGGCCCGGGTGAG
>DATMRE010000207.1:0-2892 GCA_035566475.1 Verrucomicrobiia bacterium
CGCATAAGGCTCGCTCCTACCCTCAACCCCTCGACCGAGGTAGCCGTGAGCTGGCCGACGCGCAAGCGCCCGAGGTCGGTAACGGTCGACGGCAAAGACAGCGGCAACTTTGGCGACGAAGGGATGCCGCCGCAGAGGCCGTTCCGGGAATTGGTGGCCCGTTGGTGAGCGTTAAACACCGCGCCTGCGATCATCAGCTCGTTCCGTGGCACGTGCCGCGCGGCAAGATGGGGGGTACTCCGATCGAGCTGCACGGCGGACGTTATCCCGCTCCGGGTACCCACGCGCGATGACCGCTGCCTGAAACAAGAACCCCGGCACTCGCGGCCGGGGTCTTGCCTCAAGCGCAGCTTGGCGCTCAGTTTTTCCTGCGCCGCCTCATGAGTCCGAGGCCGGCGAGCCCGAGGCCCAGGAGCGAGAGCGTACCGGGCTCGGGAACGGCTGCGGCAAGGGCGGCAGCGGCGATGGCCCCATGACCGGCTGCGGTCGGATGAAGATCGTCCCAGAACAGGTACTGGTCCTGTCCGGCCATCGTCGGCGCGCAGGGCGTGCCGCCCGCGTAATTCACCGCCCCGACCAGACAAGGGCTCGTCACATTGGTGAAGCCGTAGGTCCCCGGGTTCTCAACGACGTTGTCGAGCAGGCTGTAGGTGTCGAGCACGTGCAGATTCAAACCGTCGGCTGCCGCCAGGGCTGCCAGCGACGGGATCGGACCCGAACCGTGCACCAGAGTCGAATCGAAGGCTGCCGCCAGTGCCGATGCCCCGGCCTGCGCCGCGGGTCCTCCGGCAATGGCCTCGGGCGTTTTGCCGAGGTCGGTCACGGTGAGAATGAGGAAGTCCTTAGCGCCCTCGCCGGCCAGGGCAGCGATGGTGCTATCGATATTGACCACGGCCGCTCCGATGCCCGCGGCAATTTGCGACGAGGTCGCGTTCGAACCTGCGATCGCGCGCAAATCGTTGCTGCCGATCCAGATGGTATAGAGCGCATTGGGGTCCGCGGTTGTATGGGCCGCCTCGAATTGACTCAGCTGCCCCGCGGCGCCTGTAAGGTCGGTGGCATTGGCTGTATGGAACGGGGTCGTCCCGGTTTGTGCTCCGCCGTAGGCGTAGTCAGTTCCGCCCGCCAGGCTTGGCTTGAGAGGGGCGAGGCCGAGGTCGCCGGCGAGGTCCTGAACCCAAACCGGTCCGTTGCTGAACTGGCCGTTCGCGTATGGCGCGCCCGGTTCCACACCGCCGGTGGCGGCAAAGATATTTCCAACATCGGACAGGCTGTCGCCGAACGCATAGAGCGCATCGACGCCGCCCGCCCAACCCGAAATCGGTCCGGCCAGCAGCCCGAGGGTCGCCAATCCCGCCAGCTTTCCGCGCATCGCTGTCTCCTTGCCGCTCGAAGCGGATTCTACGGCGCCCGTGCGCGTTTAATTTTTGAGTAGATTCAGCCTTTCATTAGCGTAGATCCAACTTCAGCAAGATGCACGTGCCTTCGGATCAGGCTTCGGCAAGTACGGTCGCCGATACGGGGGCGTGTAAAGGACTTCGACAGAGGCCCTCTGGCGGGAACGCAGCCACCTGGTCGATCAGGAATCTGCGCACTGCAATCGGGCGTGGCGAGCATCGCTGAGCGTGTGACCGCGCGAGCCCCCGACGAGCAGCCAAAACTGCGCGTCGTTTCGAGCGAAAATCCGCCAGCCGTCAGAAATCCGTCAGACGTTTTGCCGTCTGAGCCGGTTTTGCAAACGCAAGTTGTTGATTTATGGGCGCCCCCGACCGGAGTTGAACGATCGCCTATAAGGATTGATTGTAAAAGAGCAGCCCGATTCATCGCGTACCCGCCCGACACACCGGGCGCGCGCATTTGCCATCCAGCGTTCTTGACCTATCATGATGGATCAAGATATCTCATGATGGGGTGCCAGCACATGCGCGCGCTTCGTAAGTATTCCTCCCAGGCTGAGCCGGAAGTTCTGGATGCCCTGCAGGCAATCGCGGACCGCGAGGGTCGGCAGCTCCAGGCCGTCATCGGGGATGCGATGCGGGACTACCTCGCGCGCAAGCAGCAGCAGCCAACGCGTCGCAACGTGCTCGAGGCCTTCCAGAAGAGCCTCAAGGAGCGCGATGAGCTGTACCGCAAGCTCGCTGAATGACCGAGTATCCCACGACCGCCGACGCCCTCTTCTTTGACCAGCAGCTGATCGAGCGTTACGGCGGAGCGCGCGGCGTTCGTGACGTCGGTGCGCTCGAATCGGCGCTGCACCGCCCGCAGACCGGCTACTACGACACGCTCATCCACGAGGCGGCGGCGCTCCTCGAGAGCCTTGTTCAGAGCCATCCGTTCGTCGATGGGAACAAGCGGGTCGCGTTTGCCGTAGTCGATGTCTTCCTGCGGATCAACGGCTTCACCATTACCGCATCCTCCACGACTATCTACAAGCGCATGATCAACCTGCTCGAAGAAGGCACCTTCGACATCGAGCATCTCGTGCCGTGGCTGCAAGAGGTCGTGGAGGTCGTCAAGCACGCACGGTAGATCTTTTGACGCAGAACCGGACTCCCTCGACCTCCTCGCGGGTGTCGATGGCCGCTTACGGGCCGCTACGCATCATCTCGTCGGATCGAGCTGCTGAGGCGCTCGCTGCAGCTGGGTTATAACAATTTCATTTCAAAATAAGTTCACGAATCAATTCAGTGCCCAGAACTTTTCTGTATTCATTCCGGAACACTCTGGCCTTGTTCTGAACCTCGGTGCTACCGATTACTTTCTTGGCCACGTCTTCCAGCTCGACGCCTTTATCTAAAGCCGCCATGCCGTTTTTATAAGTGATCATGAGAATTACATTGGGCTGATCCGGTGATTTTGGAGTGGCCCTGAAGACCTTGTAATCGATGATTA
>DATMRE010000208.1:0-2185 GCA_035566475.1 Verrucomicrobiia bacterium
CGGCTGTTCCTAGCTCGCGCTCACCATTGATTGCGGACCGACGTTGCTGGATCACTCGGCCTCGAGTGAGAGATGGTGGTCCTCCATGTCGGTCCGAACACGCTCGAAGGCCTCATCGACAGTATCAGCAAACTGCAGCAGCTTGTACTCGCGCTCGTCAATCGTCCCGCTCACGACCATATGACGCCAGTTGAGCACCTGATCCCAGTACTTTCGGCCGTAAATGAGAATCAAATGGTGTGAGGAGAGCTTCTCGGTTTGCAGCAGCGTAAGCATTTCCCAGAGCTCATCCATCGTGCCGAAACCGCCGGGGAATACGATCAGGGCCTTGGCCATCTGGGCGAACCATAGCTTGCGCATGAAAAAATAGTGAAAGTAGAAGTTCAGTTCTGGCGTGATATAGGGGTTGGGACGCTGCTCGTGCGGAAGCTGGATGCTCAGGCCGATGGAAGAGCCGCCGGCTTCGGCGGCGCCGCGGTTTGCCGCCTCCATGATACCAGGGCCACCGCCAGAGCAGATGACAAACCGCTTGGGGTGCCGGCCCAGCAGCATCGCCCAGGATGTGATGCGGCGGGAAAGCTCGCGCGCCTCCTCGTAGTACCGCGACATCTCGACGATCGAACGCCCCGCGCGAATTTTCGTGCGCCACTCCTGGTTCGTCCGGCCGCGCGCCCTGGCACGTATTCGTTTGAGTTCTCTAAGGGCGCGGTCACGCGGCTGAATGCGCGCCGATCCGAATATCACAATCGTGTCGGCGACGTTCGCGCGACGCAGCCGGCCGAGCGGATCGATATATTCGGCCAGAATCCGCAGCGGCCGCGCTCCGAGGCTCCCCATGAACGTCGGATCCTCGTAAGCCAGTCTTGCCATTGCCAGATGACCAGAGCGCTTCATTCGTCCCCCTCAGTCGACGAACTATTCTAGTACTGTTCCTCCCGATCGAAGCCCCGCAGTGTCGCGGACTCACACAAAGCGTATCGGGCAAGACGACTCGCGGCCCCTGAGGGCCGAGTTATGAACTTCCGCGAGCCGGCTGCCTTTGCTCAATCGAACCCACCCTCGGCACAGCGAATCAGATAAAATCGAATCAGGATGCCACGGCTGAAGAGCGCGCGCCCGTTGCTGTTACTGGTTCCACTCACCGTAGGGTTCTTCGTGTTTGCCCGGGCGGCCTGGTGCCAGGGATCTCCGCCCGGGCCGCTACGGCCGAACCCGGACGCCCGGCCCGAGACGGTCCCGGCCGAGAAACACAAAGAATCGATCCGCGTACGGGTGAACGAAGTGACGGCTCCGGTAGCGGTTCGCGACCACGCGGGCGAGATGGTGTTCGATCTGACGCAGAACGATTTTCACATCTACGACAACGGCGTCGAACAGAAGATCGAGCACTTCGATCTCGGCGGTGATCCGCTTTCGATCCTCCTGGTCATCGAAACGAGCTCGCGCATCGAGGCCCTCCTTCCGGCCATTCGCCAGACGGGAATCGTCTTCTCCGAGACGGTCATGGGACCAACAGCGGAAGCGGCGGTCGTCGGTTTCGATGATTCGGTCGACCTTCTTGAAGGATTCTCAACCGACGTCGATCCCGTCCGAGAGACAATCGAGCGCCTGCGGATGGGAACTTCTGGCTCACGGCTCTATGACGCCATGTACCGCAGCGTCCGACTGCTCGAAGAGCGCCCTCCGGCACGGCGACGCATTCTCGTCGTCGTTAGTGAAGCGCAGGACCGGGGCAGCGAAATCAAGCTAGGCGAACTGCTGAGCGAGGCTCAGCTCGCGAATGTGACGATCTACTCGATGGGTCTGAGCACGACGGCCGCCGAGTTGCGCGCGCCAGCGAGCCAGGCTCAACCGCCCCAGATCGGTCCGCCAGGTACTTACCCTGTGCCGACGCCCAACGGCAAGCCGCAAACCCCGGAGCTTGAGCAGCAAGTGCAGGGGAATATGGACTTGCTCGCTCTCGCCGAATGGCTCGTCAAGACCGGTAGGAATGCGCTCGGTCCAAACTCACTTGCGATTGCGAGTAAAGCCACAGGCGGTCTGCACTTGAACACGATGAGGGACCGCTCGATTGAAAAAGCCATGGATGAAATTGGCGGCGAGCTGCACGCCGAGTACACGCTCGGTTATCGCCCGATCGATCCAGAGTCTTACGGCTACCACGAGATCAAGGTTCAGGTGATTC
>DATMRE010000209.1:0-3434 GCA_035566475.1 Verrucomicrobiia bacterium
GATTCTGCCGCTGGAAAAGCTCTGGGATGCTGCGTTCCTGAAAACGCGGCCGGATATTGAAACGGCAGTGAAGGCCTCGGCGCTCACTCCGGAATTCTACAAAGAGCATCGCGAGAAGGTTGTTGAATACATCGCTGAACATGACGATGCCATCCTGACTAAGTATCTCGAGCAGCATAAGCTCGAACCCGCGGAATTGCGCGCTTCACTTCGCCGGTCGACCATTGCTCTGAAGCTGGTTCCTGTGGTAGCCGGTGCCGCGTTCAAAAACAAGGGCATTCAGCCGCTTCTCGACGCGGTAGTGGATTATCTGCCGTCTCCGATGGATGTCCCGCCAGTCGAGGGCACGACGATCGATGGGGCCGAGCCGGAACTCCGGCGCGCGTCCGATGATCAGCCCTTTGCGGCGCTGGCATTTAAGATCATGACCGATCCGCACGTCGGGCACCTCACCTACATCCGCGTGTACTCTGGGGTCCTGAAGACGGGCAACCCGATTTACAACTCGACCAGGAAAACGCGCGAGCGCGTGGGACGTCTGCTCCGAATGCATGCGAACAAGCGCGAGGAAATCGAATCGATCGAAGCGGGCGACATCGCCGCCTGCGTCGGCCTGAAGAATGTGACGACGGGCGACACGCTCTGTAGCGAAGAGAAACCGATCGTCCTCGAAAACATCGATTTTCCCGCCCCGGTTATTTCCGTAGCAATCGAACCCAAGACAAAAGCCGACCAGGAAAAAATGGGCATTGCTCTCGGAAAATTGGCTCAGGAAGACCCGACGTTTCGGGTTCACACCGACCGGGAGACGAACCAGACCCTGATTTCGGGTATGGGCGAGCTGCACCTGGAGATCATCGTCGATCGGATGATGCGCGAGTTCAGCGTCCAGGCGAACGTCGGCCGGCCACAGGTGGCGTACCGCGAAACGATTCTGAAGGTCGCCGAAGGCGAAGGAAAATATATCCGCCAGACCGGCGGCCGAGGCCAATACGGCCACGCGAAGCTATCCGTGCATCCGCTGCCGAGTGCAGCCCACGAGGACATGCACGAAATGTCTACCGATGAAATCGACGAGCTAACCAAGAAAATCGCCGGCAGAGGCGGTAAGTGGCGCTTCGATAAGGAACACCGCTTGCTTTTCATCGACAAGATTATCGGTGGGGCGATTCCGAAGGAATTCATCTCGCCGATCGAAGACGGCGTGCGCGAAGCGATGGAAACAGGCATCCTCGCGGGCTACGAGATGGTGGACTGCGCTGTCGTGCTCGAAGATGGCAGCTATCATGATGTGGACAGCTCGGAAATGGCGTTCAAGATCGCAGGGTCGATGGCCTTTAAGGACGCTTGCAGGAGAGCCAACCCAAAACTGCTCGAGCCAATCATGCGCGTCGAAGTGGTGGTGCCTGAGGAATATATGGGTCCCGTCATTTCCGACCTGAACTCGCGCCGTGGCCAGCTGCAAGGCAGAGAATCGCGCGGCGGCGCCGATATTATCAACGTTCTCGTTCCGCTCGCCGAGATGTTTGGTTACGCGACTGAAATTCGCAGCCGGACCCAGGGACGGGGAAGCTTTACCATGCATTTTTCGCATTACGAACAGGCACCGGGAAACGTATCTGAGGAAGTGATTGCGCGAGCCACCGGCCGGACAGTGAGATCTTGATCCAGGGAATCGCTACGGTACGCTGACGCGGAGGAGCCGACAGCCATGGCGAAGGAGAAATTTGAGAGGAGTAAGCCGCACGTGAACGTGGGGACCATTGGGCACATCGACCACGGGAAGACGACGCTGACGGCGGCGATCACCAAGGTGCTCTCGAAGCACAACCCCAAGGTGACGTTCCGGGCCTTCGACTCCATTGATAACGCGCCCGAGGAGCGGGAACGGGGGATCACGATTGCGGTGTCGCACGTCGAGTACGAGACGGCGAACCGGCACTACGCGCACATCGATTGTCCGGGGCACGCCGACTACGTGAAGAACATGATCACGGGGGCAGCCCAGATGGACGGGGCGATTCTGGTGGTGGCGGCGACCGACGGTCCGATGCCGCAGACGCGGGAGCACATTCTGCTGGCGCGGCAGGTGGGGGTGCCCTACATCGTGGTGTTTCTGAACAAGTGCGACATGGTGGAAGATCCGGAGCTGCTGGAGCTGGTGGAGCTGGAAGTACGGGAGCTGCTCAAGACGTATCAATTTCCGGGCGACGCCCTGCCGGTGGTTCGCGGCTCGGCGCTCAAGGCGCTTGAAGGCGATCAGAAGTGGGAGAAGTCGGTGCTCGAGCTGATGGAGTCGGTCGACAAGAGCGTGCCGCTGCCGCAGCGGGATGTGGACAAGCCGTTTGCGATGCCGATTGAAGATATATTTTCGATCTCCGGGCGGGGCACGGTGGTAACGGGACGAATCGAGCGCGGGAAGGTAAAAGTGGGGGAGGAAGTCGAGATTGTTGGCTTTCGGCCGACGATGAAGAAGACCGTGACGGGTGTCGAGATGTTCCGCAAGCTGCTCGATGAAGGGATTGCGGGTGACAATGTGGGGCTGTTGTTGCGCGGCACGGAGAAGGACGAAGTCGAGCGCGGCCAGGTACTGTGCAAGCCGGGTTCGATCACGCCGCACACGAAATTCAAGGCGGAAGCGTACGTGCTGACCAAGGAAGAAGGGGGGCGGCACACGCCGTTTTTCACCGGCTACCGGCCGCAGTTCTACTTCCGCACGACCGATGTGACCGGAGACGTCAAGCTGCCGCAGGGAGTGGAGATGGTGATGCCGGGAGACAACGTTTCGATGGAGATCAGTTTGATCACGCCGGTGGCGCTGGAGAAGGGGCTGCGCTTTGCGATTCGCGAAGGCGGCCACACGGTAGGGGCCGGCGCCGTCGCAGAAATTGTCGAGTAGCCTATGCCTAACGGAGAAAAAATTCGGATTCGCTTGAAAGCGTACGATCACCGCATTCTTGACCAATCGACCAAGGAAATTGTCGACACGGCGAAGCGGACCGGCGCCGATGTGGCTGGGCCGATCCCGCTGCCCACGGTTATCAACCGCTGGACGGTCCTGCGTTCGCCGCACGTGGATAAGAAATCGCGGGAGCAGTTCGAGATGCGCACGCACAAGCGGCTGATCGACATTCTTGAGCCGACACCTGATACCGTCGACGCCCTGATGAAGCTGGATCTGCCGCCGGGAGTCGACGTGGAGATCAAGGCTTTTGGTAGAGAGCATACGGGAAAGTAGCCGGGGGTAGAGCGATCGCAAATGGGAGTCAACGGCATACTCGGAATTAAGCTGGGGATGACGCAAGTCTTCGCTCCAGACGGCACGGCGTTGCCCTGCACCGTGCTGCAGGCGGGGCCGTGCGTGGTGACGCAGCGGCGCACGAAGGACAAAGACGGCTACGATGCCGTGCAACTCGGGCTTGTCGAGTTCATCA
>DATMRE010000210.1:0-11225 GCA_035566475.1 Verrucomicrobiia bacterium
AAACCATGACCCTCTCGTCAGACGAGTTCATCCGGCGATTTCTGCTACACGTTTTACCGAATGGTTTCCACCGCATTCGTTACTACGGCTTCCTCGCCAATCCCCATCGCAAGGAGAAGTTGGAGCTGTGCCGCCAACTTCTCGGCATGGCTCCCGGTGAACTCCCTTCTGCCCCTGCGACACCGGAGGACTATCGGGAGCGATATGAGAGACTCACGGGCCGCTCTCTGCGGGAATGTCCCGTCTGCCATCGAGGCCGGATGGTCGCCGTCCAGGTCCTGCCCGAAGTCCGTTCTTCGCCGGCTATCAAGGACACCTCATGATCGATCGCCTGCCAATCCAGCTTGCCCCAGCTGCGAGCTCGAAACCATCGAGTGGAAGGAGTGGTGTTGTCTTGCGGTTCAAAACCCTTTTCCAGTCAGCGAGACGCCCTACATTTTGCTCCGTGCAGACTGCCAGAGGCCCCCATTTAACGGTTCCCCAGGCTTCTTTTCCGCGCTTACCCGCAGATTGTTCTCCCTGTCTCGTCTCCGACTCATCGAACAAAACGCATAGCGCCACAGCTTCTGCAGCCGTTTAGTACAACACATTTTTAGCTCACCGGCGCGGCTCCCATCACGTCTCCTTCCTGCCTATGTTTGCTGTCGCCGCGCCGCCGAGCTAAAAATGCTCTGCATAATGTAGGGCACAACGATTTGGCGAACGACAACATTAAAGGTACACGACAAACACGAGCGAGTTAATTGATTGCTTTTCAAAAGCTTGGAGTGGTGCCGGCGGGGGGAATCGAACCCACGGCCTAGGGATTATGAGACCCTCGCTCTTCCACTGAGCTACGCCGGCGCGGGGACAATCGTTGATGCTAAGGTTCGCTCTGAGAAGTGTCAAGCAGCGATCCGAGCAACGCCGATCAACGATACGGTCAGGAACCGCGAAAATCTACGCCCACGCACCGGATGACAGGTTTTCGAGGGCGCTGGCGGCTAGCCCGGCCGGGGCCAAGGGGTGACTGGGATTTTGGTAACGTTGACCGACACTACTCGAACGAGCTCCAGCCATTTCGGAAGGGCTGTGGCTCGACCAGGGGCGGGGAGTAGTGTAGAACGTTTCAAAACATCGCTTCTGGGCTCAACCGACCGGCGCTCCGTTCGATTCTGCAGTTCATCGGGAATCGAGTTGCTCTCAGCTTCGCTGGTTCGCTTCTCACGATTCCAAAAGAAAAGTCGGCTATTCATGGCCGGTCTGACGGTGGAGACACTACGATCGCGGCAGTGATTTTCGTCGCCTCGATCGCGGAATTTCTCTTCGTGTTGCACTAACGCTCGACTCTGGCCGGAGCGACGCAGCTGTCGGTGCGCGTTCGTGTCATGGCTGGCACTGAAACCCATCACAACGCAAGATTTCGCGCGGCCCCCGCAACTCGTGCGTCTCTCCCCGGGAGCGCGGCGAGGATCAAAGAGAGGTCCGTACGGTGGCTACTATTATCTATCTTTTACTCGGTGCGCTACGCCTGTCGGTTGCCAATCTCGGACCGCCCTTGCACCGCTCGACCCTCTCCAGGCTAGGCTGTTAACATAGTACGGCCGAAGGCCCGGGCATGAGAACGCGACTTGAACAGAGTGTCCTTGAGACCATTCGAAATGCGTCGATGATGGTCCCCGGCGATCGTGTGGCTGTCGCTGTTTCAGGCGGCGCGGATTCGGTCGCGCTCCTTCGCCTCCTCGAACGGCTTTCGAATGCGCTCGGCATCAGGCTGCTCGTGGCCCATTTCAATCACTGTCTTCGAGGGCCGGAATCGGAAGCCGATGCGCAGTTTGTTCGGGAGATGGCGCGCGCACACGATCTGAAACTGATTTGCGGGCGTGCAGACGTCGCTACAGCAGCAGCTCAGAACAGGTGGAACCTCGAAGACGCAGCGCGGCGCCTTCGGTATGCGTTTTTCCGACGTGCGATCGAAACAGGGCGTGCAACGCGAATTGCCGTCGCCCACACGGCGGAAGATCAGGCTGAAACGGTCCTCGCGCGCATCCTTCGAGGAACGGGCCCGGCCGGTCTTGCAGGAATCTACCCCGTCGCAGGTTCCATCGTGCGCCCGCTTCTCGGGATCCGCCGCGAGGATCTCCGAGAATACCTGAACGCGCTCGGCCAGACCTGGCGCGAGGATTCGACGAACTGCCATCTCGACCGCCAACGAGCTCGAATTCGCGCGCAGCTGATCCCTGTGCTCGAGCGCGATTTCTCGACCCGTGCAGTCAACCGTCTGGCCGAACTCGCCCGGCTCTCACGGGAACAAGAAGCCTTCTGGAGCGCGCTCATCGAGGATCGATTTCGCGCGTTCGCCGAGCCGAGCAGAACGGAAATGTCGATTCGAATCGGCGATCTGCTCTCGCCGCTCGATTTGTCCCCAAGCGCGCAGGAGGGCGGACGGTCGCCAGGCGAGCAACCCACCGCCTCTTCACGTGTGCTCACGGAACGCCTGATTCGCCGTCTGTATGAAGCAGTGCGAGGGAATCGCCTCGGCCTCTGCGCCGTGCACATCGAGCAGGTGATTCACCTCGCCACGAGCTCCTCGAGCGGCCGCCGAGTTGAGCTCCCGGGCGGCATCTTAGTAGAGCGGAATTTCAACCAGCTCGTTTTTTCACGTGCCCGCGCTCGGTCGCGCGTGTCGTTCGGGAGCGAAACCGCTTCGCAACCGGCTGCGTATCATTATGCCCTAGCCCTTCCAGGCCGTGGCGGGACCACTGTTTCCGTTCCGGAACTGGGGAGTCGGTTCCACCTGAAAGTGATTGACTGGCCTTCGACGGAGCGCGACACTAAAAGGCAGGGCGTCGCCCTCGATGCTGATCTGCTTCGTGACCCTTTGATCTTACGGAATTGGCGGCCCGGGGACGCCTATAGGCCTTGTGGGCGTCGCCGGGTCCGAAAATTGAAGCAGATGTTCCTGATGCGACGTGTCCCGAGCCGCGAACGGGCTTGCTGGCCGGTACTGGAAAGTGCTGGACGCCTAGCCTGGGCACGAGGAATGCCACTTGCCGCTGACTTTTGCGCGCGCGAGGAGACGCTGGTCGGAGTCGTGATCGTGGAAAAACCGACCGGGAGGAAAGGATGAAGGTCGCCGTTGGTCGACAGCGGCCCTCAAAGACGGTGCGCGAGCCGGCCCGGAATGTTTGTCGGGGCTACGCTCGGGGGACCGTCGACGCCCCGCTCATCCTGGGAGACCCATTGCTGTACGCCCCCGGCCTGGCTCTTGCGCTCCCTCGCCTGTCACTCCGCGCGACCGGGAATGCGCCGCTCGCCAATGGGTGGCTAGGACCGTCGCGAATTTTCTCCCTGGCCACGGTCACTCCTCGTCGGGGATATTCCGGTCGTGGGCGCAGTGCTCAAAGCGGGGTTACGCAGGAGTTTTTGCCCAAATGGCTCTGCGAGGCGCATCCGCGTCCATTGCGCCTCGCGGCGTTCGTCGATGGCCCGAACGCAGGTAGAGTGGATCTGCAAGTTGAATACACTTGGTTCGCTGCCGCATCTAAGTAATAGGTGGGCACGGATTGAGCGCCGAGCGTGGGCACTACCCTAATCCCGCCGGTGGCGAGTTTGCGCGGGGACCGTCGGGCACGACATCAACGTGCCGGCAGGAAGGTGTCCAGAGGGTGAGGCTGACTTTGAACTCCACAGTGCGCACAATTCTGTTTTGGCTCTTGATGATCTTGCTCGCCGTAGTCCTATGGAAAATGGCGTCGACCGGAGGGCAGTCGGCGCACGAAGACGAGCCGAGCTACACGAATTTCCTTGCCAAGGTGCAGAGCGCGAGCGTCAAGGACGTCACCATCTATCTTTCACCCAACAGCGCCGAACTCCAGGGCGAATACCGGGACGGCAGCAAGTTCCGCGGCGTGACCATCGCCAATACCGCGATCCCGGACGTCACCAAGGCGTTTCAGGACCAGCATGTACTCTATAACTACAAGGAGGTGAAGGATGCCAATTGGATTAGCCTCCTCTTCAACTTCGGGCCGCTGATCCTGCTCGTCTTCTTTTGGATTTTCATGATGAAACAGATGCAGGCGGGGGGAAACAAAGCGCTCAGCTTCGGGAAATCTCGCGCGCGCCTGCTGACCGCTCAGCAGAAGAAGGCTACCTTCAAAGATGTAGCTGGGATTGACGAAGCTAAGGAAGAGCTTTACGAGATCATCGATTTCCTGAAGGACCCGCAGAAATTCCAAAAGCTTGGCGGGCGCATCCCCAAAGGCGTACTGCTTGTCGGTCCTCCGGGCACCGGGAAAACATTGCTCGCCCGCGCGATTGCTGGCGAAGCCAACGTCCCCTTTTTCTCGATATCGGGATCGGACTTCGTCGAGATGTTCGTCGGCGTCGGCGCCAGTCGAGTCCGGGACCTGTTCGAGCAGGGGAAGAAGAACGCGCCCTGCATCATCTTTATTGACGAAATCGACGCTGTCGGCCGCCACCGTGGCGCAGGCCTGGGCGGCGGCCACGACGAGCGGGAGCAGACCCTGAACGCGCTGCTTGTCGAAATGGACGGTTTTGAATCAAACGAAGGCGTCATCCTGATCGCGGCCACGAATCGCCCGGACGTTCTCGACCCGGCGCTCCTGCGCCCCGGTCGTTTTGACCGGCGCGTCGTGGTGCCACGGCCTGACGTGAGGGGACGCGAAGAGATTCTCCGCGTCCACACGCGGAAAGTGCCTATCTCGGATGACGTGGATCTTTCCGTCATCGCCCGCGGCACCCCCGGATTTTCGGGCGCCGACGTCGCGAACCTCGTGAATGAGGCCGCGTTGTGGGCCGCGCGTCAGAACCGCAAATTCGTGACCATGGCGGACTTCGAGATGTCCAAGGACAAAGTCCTGATGGGTGTCGAGCGGAAGTCCATGATCCTCTCGGATGAGGAAAAGAAGAATACGGCGTATCACGAGGCGGGCCACGCGCTCGTTGCCGCAATGACGCCGGGCGCCGATCCACTGCACAAGGTTACGATCATCCCGCGGGGTATGGCCTTGGGCGTCACAATGCAGCTGCCCATCGATGACAAGCATACCTATACAAAGGAATTTCTCGAATCGCAGCTTGCCGTCCTGATGGGCGGGCGCGCCGCCGAGGAGATTTTTCTGAACCACATCACCACCGGAGCAGGCAACGACATCGAGCGCGCCACGGAGATAGCGCGGCAGATGGTGTGTGAGTGGGGCATGAGCCCGCTCGGTCCGCTGACGTTCGGCAAGAAGGAAGAGGCAATCTTCCTCGGCCGCGAAATCGCACAGCACCGCGATTATTCCGAAGATACAGCGATCAAAATCGACGGGGAAGTTCGCAACATCGTCAGTACGGGATACACTCGCGCCCGTAACATCCTTGAGACCTACGGCGACGCGCTCGAACGCGTCGCCCAAGCGCTTCTCGATCGCGAGGTGCTCGACGCGATCGAACTCAAGCTCCTGATCGAAGGCAAGCCGCTTCCTGAAAAACCGGCCCCACCGCCAGCGGCTCCAGCCGTGCCCAGCCGAGAACCGCAGCTCACCTTGCGTCCCGAGCCGCGGCCCATTCCCGGCCTGGCCAAAGGCGAGAAGCCCGCTCCGGCTTAACCCACATCGACTTCTCGTCTTTTTGTATGTTGTTGCCTTCGACTGGGCGTCCATTTGGCGTAGAATGGCGGTATGGTGAGAAATCCATCGGGTGTATTCGAACTGGATTGCCCGTGCTGCCGCGCGAAGCTGACCGTGGATCGCGCGCTCGGCGCCGTACTTTCGCACGTTCCGCCCCCGAAGGGTCCGCCGTCGGTCGACCTCGACGACACGGCACGGCACCTGCGCGAGCAGGCGAACGCCGTCGAAGCGAAATTCCGCGCGTCGGTCGAGGCTGAAAAGACGAAAGAGGACGTCCTCGCGCGCAAATTTGCCGAGGGCCTCAAAAAGGCCAAGGACACTCCCATCGAAAAACCTCTCCGCGATTTTGATCTCGATTGAATCGCTCTATGCGAGCGCCCGTCTCGAGCCCGCTCGACCGGAGAAAGGCAGAGCGGGCACGTGCTCGAGCGCCGAACGGGATTGCTCTTTGCATTTCATTCGCAGCGCTGTTGCTCCCGGTCTGTGGTCCGCTTCTCGCCCTCGGTTTCGAGGCCCAGGAGAAAGCAAGACTTCCGCGCCCTCGCAAGCTCGATCAAGCAATCAGGTGGCAGCGCGATCCGACAACAGGGGATCTGCGCCCGACTGCCGAAGTCGGCCGAGCGACCGGGACCGATCAGTCTGCCGGGCCCAACCCTGACTCGATCCACGTCGATACGCGTCTGGTTCCGGTGACCTGTAGCGTGTCGACGGACACCGGTACCGCCCTTCCAGGACTCGGGCCCGGGGACTTCCGCATTTTCGATGACGGTATCGAGCAGAGCATCTCTTATTTTGACGCTTCGACTCTACCGGCCAGCGTGGCCCTCGTGATTGATGCGAGTCCTAGCGTGCTCCGCGATTCGGTGGAAATGAAGGGCGCAGCGGACGCGCTCGTCGATGCGCTCGCGCCGCTCGACGAAGCCGCCGTTGTGGATTTTTCGGCGCATACCTATCTGCAGCTTCCCTTTTCGGACGTTCGCGAGCGCGTCCGCCGCGCCGTCGCTCGCGTCGACCCTCGCCAGCTTTTGGGCGATACGGGCGGATCGAACATCTACGAGGCCGTTTATCTCACCGCGCGGGAATTGTTTGCCGGCCGCAGCGGCCGCAAGTCGATCGTTCTGCTCACCGACGGACAGGACAGCGGACTGGGGCTGACGCTCGATCCGGCGAGCGCGTCGCCCGAGGCGGGAATCCGAGGCGATCGACTGACGTTTGACGACGTGGCTCGGACACTTGCGGCCGAAGACATTCAAATCTTCGCCGTCTCAACCGAGAATCGTCCGAGGGTGATGACGACGGAATGGCTCACAACCCATCGGGACAAGACTCTTCTCACGCCCGAGGCACGCAGATTGGCGATCCCTCCTTATACGCTCTATCTCGCCGAGCTCGTTCGCCGCACTGGCGGCGAGATCTATTTCCTGCGCGAAGCGGAAACCATGGCGGATGCGTTTCGCCGAATCGCGCAAACGATCCGTGCCGAGTACACCTTGGGCTATTACCCGTCGCCCGCCTCGCCAGCGGCAGCTCACCGCGGGTGGCACGAGCTACTTGTTGAAGTTGCGGGAGAGAGGAGCTTCAGAGTCGTTCATCGAGCCGGGTATTACGTCCCGGGGGCGAACTGATTATTCCCGCGTCGGATCGTCGCCTCCGGCCGGACGGGGCCGATCGAAGCTGGACGGCGCCGATCGCCCCCCATGATCGCCGTATCTTTCTTACTGTTTGCAGAAAACCGTGATTCAATAGCGGGCCATGTTCCACCGACCCAGGTTCAGGCTGCGCTTGCCGTCGAGGACGCTAGACCTCGGTGAGCGCACGCTCGTGATGGGCGTGCTCAACGTGACGCCGGATAGTTTTTCCGACGGCGGAATTTATCTCGACACGGATGCCGCGGTCGCTCGCTCTATTGAAATCGAGCGCTCCGGGGCGGACATTCTTGACATCGGCGGCGAATCGACGCGACCCGGTTCCTCTGGTATCTCCGCCGCTGAAGAGCGGCTTCGCATTCTCCCGGTGCTCGAGAAACTCCAGGGGCTTCTTAGCATCCCCATCTCGGTCGATACCAGTAAGTCCGAAGTCGCCGAAGCCGCAGCCGAGGCGGGCGCCGAAATCCTCAATGACGTCACCGCCCTCGGCAACGACCCGCGCCTGGCGATGGTAGCAAGCCGGCACAAACTGGCGATTATCCTGATGCACATGCGGGGAGAGCCGCGCACGATGCAGAAGAGACCATTCGCGCGCCATGTGATGCGCGACGTCACCGCCGGACTGCGCCGCGCGGTCGGAATGGCGCGCCGGGCGGGCGTCGCGAAAGCGCAGATCATCCTCGACCCCGGGATCGGATTCGGCAAGAGCTTCTCGCAAAACTACGAACTGCTCGCGCGATTGCCCGAACTGGCCGGGCTCGGTTTCCCGCTCCTCGTGGGCACCTCGCGGAAGGAATTTATTGGGCGAGCGCTCGGCGGCCGACCGGCGAGTGAACGACTCTGGGGCACGGCAGCGACTGTAACGGCGAGTATCCTTGGGGGGGCACATATCGTTCGCGTCCACGACACCGCCGAGATGGTTCAAACCGCTCGCGTCGCCGATGCTATATTAAATCCCGGTTTTGGTACGGCACACTCGGCATCTTTATGACGATCCAAGTCACCCCGCCCGACCAACTGGGCCCGAACTCCCGCAACGCCTTTCTGGCCGGATTCCTCGGCTGGACGTTCGACGCTTTCGACTTCTTCATCCTTACCTACGTTGTCTCGCAGGTCGCAAGAGATTTTCACAAATCGATCGCGGACATCGCGTTGACGCTTGCAGCCAGCCTCATCATGCGCCCCGTCGGCGCGCTGCTCTTCGGCCTGATGGCGGACCGCTACGGACGCCGTCTTCCGCTGATGCTTGACATCGTGTTCTATTCCTTTATGGAGGTGTTCTCGGGCCTCGCTCCGACGTACCGGGCATTCCTCGTCCTGCGGCTGTTGTACGGCATCGGGATGGGCGGCGCCTGGGGCGTGGGCGCTTCGCTCGCCATGGAATCGGTGCCTGCAAAATGGCGCGGGATTTTCTCGGGAATTCTGCAAGAGGGTTACGCCCTGGGCAATCTGCTTGCGGCGGTGGCCTATTGGACTGTCTTCCCGCGCTGGGGCTGGCGTCCGATGTTTTTTATTGGCGTCGTCCCGGCCCTGCTCACGATTTTGATCCTCTGGAGGGTCGAGGAGAGCGACGCGTGGAGGGCCACGGCTGCCTCCAAGAAGGATTGGGGAGGATATTTCCGCATCCTGGGCGCAAACTCGAAACGGTTTTTCTATCTCGTCCTGCTGATGGCCTTGATGAATTTCCTTTCGCACGGCACCCAGGACCTGTACCCGACGTTCCTTCAACACCAGCGCCACTTCACGACGCGCGTTACCGCCATCGTCAGCGTGATATCGATGCTCGGGGCGATCACCGGAGGAATTCTCGTCGGCCTGTACTCTGACCGCCGCGGGAGGCGCCGCGCCATGGTGATGGCTGAGCTCGCTGCGCTCGTGCTCATCCCGCTGTGGATTTTCACGCCCCAAGTCGCATTGATTGCCGTTGGCGCATTCCTGATGCAGTTCATGGTGCAGGGGTCCTGGGGCGTGATTCCCGTTCATATCAATGAGCTTTCACCGGACCGGGTGCGGGGTTTTCTTCCGGGTTTCGCCTACCAAGTCGGGGTGCTGATCGCGGCAAGCGCCCCGTATCTTGAGGCACTGATGACCCGTCACTTCAGCTACGCGCAGTCGATGGGGATGTTCGCGGCGACCGTGCTCGTGCTCGGCATCGTTGTGATTGCCGCCGGGCCCGAAGCGCATCGCGTTGCCTTCGGACAGGATCAGCCAGAGAGGGGTTCCGATCAGAGGGAGCGCGCATCTTGATGACCAGCCGTCAGTTGAAGAATATTGCGTTTACGCCGATCCCTCTCTCAACCCGCCGGAATGAAGGGGCGCTCTCGGGTTCTCGGAGAACGCGACTCGCGCCGAGCTTCCGAAACGGGTAAGATTGCTCCTGGACTCTCGAGGAGGGAATTTCCTATGAGTGTGACTCCGGTGGCAGCACCCCCTGCTTCTGCAGTGGAAAGCATCAAGGAAAAGGCCCGTCGACTG
Organism: Verrucomicrobiia bacterium; assembly: GCA_035566475.1. Classification (GTDB taxonomy): domain Bacteria; phylum Acidobacteriota; class Terriglobia; order Acidiferrales; family UBA7541; genus Palsa-295. Next base: position 9,740 of record DATMRE010000210.1, read on the forward strand.
AGCATTCTTTCGATGATCGCAACGACGACGGCGGGATCGGGGCACCCGACTTCCTGCATGTCGGCCGCAGAGCTTGTCGCCGGAGCTTTTTTCTACGCCATGAAGCTCGACCCGAAGGATGCGAACTCTCCCGACGGCGATCGGTTCGTGCTCTCGAAGGGCCATGCCGCTCCCGTGCTCTATGCGGCGCTCGCGGAAGCCGGTGTGTTTCCCGAATCGCGCCTGATGACGCTCCGGGAATTTTCAAGCGAGCTCGAAGGCCATCCGACACCGCGCATTCCGGGCGTGGACGCTGCGACGGGTTCGCTCGGGCAGGGTCTGTCGGTCGGAGCGGGGCTGGCCATCGGTGCGAGACTCGATAAGAGTCCCAGCCGCGTGTACGTGCTGCTGGGTGACGGCGAGATGGCCGAAGGTCAAGTGTGGGAAGCGGCAGAATTTGCGGGCTATTATAAGCTCGACAACCTGACCGTGCTCGCCGACGTGAACGCGCTCGGGCAGAGCGAACCCACCATGTATCAGCACGACATGGAAATCTACCGCATGAAATTCGAGTCCGAGGGCTGGGCCACCGAGGTGATTGACGGCCACGACGTCGCCGCCGTGCTGACGGCGCTCGACCGCGCCAAAGCAACAAGGGGCCGCCCGCAAGCCATCATCGCTCGCACGATAAAGGGCCACGGCGTCAGTTTCGTGGCCGGCAAAGAGCAGTGGCACGGCAAGGCGTTCCCCAAGGACCAGCTTCCCCAGGCTTTGAAGGAAATGGGTGGAGCGATTGAGGTTCCGCCCGATCCCGGCAAATCGTATGCGCGGACGTCGCTGCCACAACCACCCGATTTCCCTCCACCGGCCCCGCCGGACTATGCGGACGGAAAACCAGTCGCTACCCGCGAGGCCTACGGTTATGCGCTCAAGCGGCTGGGGAAGGTAAACCCGCATATCGTGGCGATATCCGGCGACGTAAAAAATTCGACCTTCTCGCAGACATTCGCTGACGCTTTCCCTGACCATTTTTATCAAGGCTATATCGCCGAACAGAACATGGTGAGCGCAGGCGTGGGACTCGCTGCGCGCGGCAAAGTGCCCTTCCTTGACACCTTCGCCTGTTTCTTCTCGCGCGCCTACGACCAGGTGCGGATGGCGGCAATCAGCCGAAGCAATATCAATCTCTGTGGCTCACACTGCGGCGTGTCGATCGGCGAGGATGGACCCTCGCAAATGGCGCTCGAGGATATCGCAACCTTTCGTGCCATCTATGGCTCGGCCGTCCTGTACCCGAGCGACGCGGTTTCAACAGAACGCCTGACCGAAGCGATGGCGCGGCGAGCGGGCATCAACTATCTGCGGACCTCGCGGCCCAAGACTCCGATCCTTTACTCGAAGGAGGAGAAATTCCCCATTCCCGGCTTCAAAGTCGTGCGACAGAGCGCGGAGGATCGTGCGACGGTCGTCGGCGCGGGCATAACGCTGCACGAGGCGCTCAAGGCAG
>DATMRE010000211.1:0-6043 GCA_035566475.1 Verrucomicrobiia bacterium
TGCCGTACTTCTTCTTCATCACCGGATTGACGAAGCGCCACCCGATCGTCGTGTCATAGATTTCTGCGTCTCGCGAGAACGGGGAGGCTGCCTTCGGGATCACCCAGGGCGAGCGGCTCATGCTCTCGACACCGCCGGCAATGGCCAGTGAGATTTCGCCAGTGGCGATGGCTCTCGCCGCGACCGAGACTGCCTCCATCCCGGACCCACACAACCGGTTCACCGTTGCCGCCGGTACGACGCGCGGGATGCCGGCGAGGAGTGCCGCCATCCGCGCTACATTGCGGTTATCTTCGCCGGCTTGATTCACACAGCCGTAGTAAACCTCGTCAATCGACTCCCAATCGCTCGACGCAAACCTTTGGCGCAGAGCTGCCAGCGGGTGCGCCGCTAAGTCGTCAGTTCGGACCTGTGCGAGCGAACCCGCGTACCGTCCAATCGGTGTGCGAACACCCTCGCAGACGTATGCCAAGGTCATCAAGAACCTCCCGTGAGAAGTACCGCTAATCGGGGCCGAACTGTCCCGTGGGTTGAAAGGAATCGCCCATCACGACCACTTCGTTTGATGGCCTCGATAGCCTCCTGGATGGCGAATTCTGCCCGCAGCGATCTACTTCAACTCCAGCGTGGACCACCGGTCGCCCGCTAGACGGGGCTTCCGGTCTTCACGCCAGCCCTCCAACGCGCCTCAATCTGTTCGAGGGTTTTACCCTTTGTTTCGGGCACCCTGCGAAACACGAAGAACCACGCGATGAGCCCGACGAGCGCATAGAGCCAGAATGTCCAGGGCCGGCCGATGGACCGAAGCAAACTGAGAAACGTCAGCGCTACCAGCAAGTTCGATCCCCAGTTCGCCACCGCGGCAACTCCCATGGCGCGCCCGCGGATTTTCAAGGGATAGATCTCGGAAATCATGAGCCAGAACACGGGTCCGAGCCCGATGGCAAAGCAGGCGACGTAGACCATCACACTTCCGACCGAAACGCCCGCCATCACCGGCGTCATATCGGGCGACAGGAAAGCGAATCCGAGCACGCCGAGGCTCAGGATCATTCCCGTGAGGCCATACAGCAGCAGTGGCCGGCGCCCGGCGCGGTCCAGCAACCATAAAGCAACGATCGTAAGAAGCACGTTGATGATCCCAACACCGGCGGTCGCAAGTATGGCCGCCGCTGACTGGAATCCTGCAAACTTGAAGATCGTTGGCGCGTAGTAAATCACGGTATTAATGCCCGTGAATTGCTGGAACACGGCAAGACCGATGCCGATTATGAGCGCAGGCCGCAATCCGGGGCTCAATAGCTCCCGCCACCCACCTTCCTGCAGACGGAGGCTAGCCTCGATCTCGGCAAGTTCTGAGTCCACCTCTGTGGCCTTCCGCACGCGCAGGAGCACGGCGCGGGCCTGAACGCTCAAGCCCCGGTTGACAAACCAACGCGGGCTCTCGGGTACAAAAAGGAGCCCAATCAGCAGAATGATAGCCGGAATGGCCGCCAGGCCGAACATCGCGCGCCACCCGCGGGAACCGGCGAGCGCATAGTCGGCGAGATAGGAACAAACAATCCCGATCGTGATCATGAGCTGGTTCAGCGAAACGAGCTTGCCCCGTACCTCCGCCGGCGAGATTTCGGAGATGTACAGAGGCGCCGTGAAGGAGGCAATTCCGATCGCAATTCCGACCACCAGGCGCCCGGAGGAGAGCCACGCTGGGGATGGGGCAAGAGAAGTGCCGATGGCACCAACCATGAACAGGAGGGCCACCTGAATCAGCGTCGTCCGTCGCCCGAGCCGATCTGCCAGCCGGCCACCAACAGCAGCGCCGATCATCGCTCCGAGCAGTACTGCGCTGACCACAACCTCTTCCTGGAAAGTTGTGAGATGAAAATCTTCTTGCACGAAAAGGATGGCTCCGGAGATCACGCCGGTGTCGTAGCCGAAAAGCAGCCCGGACAACGCAGAGATTGCTGACACGATGGTGACGAGATGCCTGGTGTGCTGCCTACCAGCACCTTCCATTCCAACCGAAGTCATGAGGCAGTCTCCTTTCTATTCTCTCGTGCATTGACCATCAGCGGTGTGGCGGTGGAGGTTCGGTACTCTAGATCGCCGCACTTCGCTGTGCTCTGGCCTTCTCGCGTCAACGTTCTCCATCTTTGCGATCGCCCGCCGACCGGGCACGAGAGTGCACGGATTCTCCACTACTTTACGCTCGTCTACAACCGAACATACAAAACGCCGTCGGACCGGATGATCGAACTTCTGCCTCTACACCTACATCGTGCGCTTAGTTTGAGCTCAGACTCGATATTCCTGTGTTCTCGGCGAACATATCGAACCCGTGTGCGGTGGCAACTGGGGGATAGGCCTGGGACCAGATCATTTGCAAGATGGCCCGGGGGCGACTCCCGCTCCCGCGGGAACATGAAGGTCCGCGTATCCGGCCCGACGGAGAAGCAAGCGTTGCGATCGCCTTAGGTCCTCGGCTCACCGGGGGAGCCCGATGCTGATTCGCCCTGGTCCTGGGTGAGGAGACCGAGCGGCAGTTCAGAACAGTCCAGAGCAACAACTAGACGATTCATTCCGGGAGCTCTAGAATACAGATTTGAGGCTTCGGCGGGTGGTGTCAAGCAATTGCGGCGGGCGCGACTGATCACTGCGCGGCGGGAGACCGGCTCTCGAGCAAGCTTGCTGCGCCCACCTCCAGGCAATCTCATGAGGAGCATTTCGCATGAAATCCCGTTCACCTTCGGATCCGGATCGAGAAGAAGCGAAATCCGTAAGGCCGCAGCCGGTCGCCCCCTCGCCGGCAGAAGTTGATACTGTAGAAGAAGCCTCTCTGGAATCCTTCCCCGCGAGCGATCCGCCGGCGTGGGCCACAGGCGAGGGAGCGAAGAAATCCGACAAGCAAGGGTCGTAGTTCCTGCTTCCGTTCGCGCTCTCTCGGGTCATCGAACGACGAGAGGTTTTTGCGTGCTGCTGGAAGGTGTGCCGGGTCGAACCCGTCGCCATCGATCAGGAGGAAAACGATGAAGGTGGAACAGAATGAAACAAGGGTCGTGTTGCAGGTTGGCAGCGAGCTGCGAATCAAGAACAACGGCGACATCATTATCGATAATCCGGAACTTGAGTTGATCGGAGAGGATCAGGCGGCCGACGCTGTCCTTCTCTATCGATTCGACCCGAAAGCAGGGGAGCACATTCTTCGCTTGGTCGATCCCGTGGCGGACCACGGACACCTGAAACGGCATCGCCCCGACGATTGACGTTCCCTCGGCGGCCCAGAACTTGCTTCGATCCACGGGGAGTGCGGCAATGCATCTTTTCGATGAGCTCAAGATACGCGGTGTCGAGCTTCGTAACCGCATCGTTGTTTCTCCGATGTGCCAGTACTCGAGCACAGATGGATTTGCTACCGATTGGCACCTCGTGCATCTCGGAAGCCGCGCGGTGGGCGGGGCGGCGGTCGTCGTCGCCGAAGCCTCGGCCGTGACCCCTGACGGGCGAATCAGTCCCCAGGACCTTGGAATCTATAAGGACGAGCACATCGCGCCCTTCGCTCGGATCACTCGCTTCATCTCTGAGCAGGGGGCGCTACCTGGCATTCAAATCGCGCACGCAGGTCGCAAGGGAAGCACTCGTCGTCCCTGGGAAGGCACGGGCTTGGTTCCGGAGTCCGGGGGCGGATGGAGGCCCGTTGCGCCAAGCGCCCTCGCTTTCGACAAGGATTACGCGATCCCCTCGGCCCTCGAGGAAAGTGGAATCCGGGCTATTGTGAACGCCTTCGCCGAAGCTGCCCGCCGCGCCCTCCAGGCAGGCTTTCAAGTTCTTGAAATTCATGCGGCCCACGGATACTTGATCCATGAATTTCTCTCGCCGCTCACGAACAAGCGCGCCGATTCCTACGGCGGTTCGCTCGAGAATCGCGCACGGTTGCTGTGCGAGGTCGTCGCCGCAGTCCGGCGCGTTTGGCCGGAGAATCTTCCGCTTTTCGTTCGCATCTCTGCGACCGACTGGATCGACGGAGGGTGGGACGTCGATCAATCGATTGAGGTGGTCCGCAAGATCGGTCCGCTCGGTGTGGATTTGATCGATTGCTCGTCTGGGGGGAATGATCCGAGACAGAGAATTCCGATCGCACCCGGCTATCAGGTCCCATTCTCGCAGGCCATTCGCGACTCGACTGGGATTCTTACCGCTGCCGTCGGGCTGATCGGAGTGCCGGACCTGGCAAACGCCGTCATTGCGGAAAAGAAAGCCGATTTGGTCGTGTTCGCACGCGAATTCCTGCGTCGCCCGTATTGGCCGCTCGAGGTTGCGCGCGATCTCGGATTTCCGGCACCATGGCCGGCGCAATATCTCCGGGCCGCTCCGAATGGCACTCCGGCGCGCTAGAAATGGCTGGCTTGCGATTCGGTGCTCAGCTTCCGCCTAGACCGCGACCGGACACGCTCAACCCGGGGCGCCGGAGCAAATCCAGGATGCGCCCGATGGATGAGCGGGATTCACTCACACCCAACAGCGCAGTCGCCGCAAAATAGATCATTCCGTACGGAATCAGGACCATTCCCGCAAGAAGAATCGGCGAGTGTTGCCCGTAGAACCGGCGTATTGTCCAGCCGGCCGCGGCTGCCGCGAGAGCAGCGGTCCACAGCTTGACGAGGTAATCCCCGGGGAGTCCCGTACGGCCGATCCGGCCGTTCAAGGTGCGTCTCAGGAGTGCGAATTCGACCCAGGATGCGATTCCTGCGGATATCGTGAGACCGACCGCACCCCAACGCGCCTCAATTCCGAAAGCCCGCGGCAACGGAAGAGCGAACAGATAGCCAAGAACGGTCGTCAGGGTCACTCGAACAATTGCGAAACGCAGCGGAGTGCGCGTGTCCCGTAGTGCGTAATATACGGACGAGTAGAGCCGGCCGAGTGTGGATGCGAGCAGGCCTACGGTTGCGCCTGCTAAGATGGCCCAGACGTAGTTCACATCAGCCCGCCTGAATTGTCCCGTTTGGTATATCGCTGCGACAATCACGCCGCCGAGGACCAGAAATGCGACCACCGATGGCAGAACGAGGAAGGCAATTTTGCGCAGGCCCGTGTCGAGCCGCGCGCGGAGCAGTTCGGAAACTTCGCCTCCACCGCCGATCGCGCCGGACATTGCCGGCAGCTCCGCCGCCGAGACAGCCATCCCGAAAAGACTTACAGGCAGGAGGGAGAGCATCTGCGCGTAACCCAGGCCCGCGACCGCGCCCATCGGGAGCCAGCTCGCGAGCCATTGATCTACATACGCGCTGATCTGCACGACACCACGGCTGAGGAAAACGGGAACGAAATTGCGCACCACAGTCGTCACGCTTTCCGTCTGATAGCTCAGAGAAAGATCGAGACCTCGCAGGAGCCTCAGTACGACGGGCAATTGCACTCCCACCTGCAGCGCGCTGCCCACGACCGATCCCCAGGCCAGGATTCCCGCGAGCGGATATTGCGCGTAGCGCCGGCCGAATCCCCACATCGTCGCAATCATCGCGAGATTCCAGATCACTGGCGCTGTGTAGGAAAGGAAGAAACGCCGATGGCTGTTCAGAATCCCGAGGCACCAGGCCGAGAATACCAGCAGCCCCGCGCCGGGGAACAAAATGCGCACGAGCCGGATCGTCAACTCGCGCTTGGCCCCCGAGAATCCTGGCGCGATTGCGCCGATCAGATATGGCGTCGCGAGGACGCCGAGCAACACAAGGATTGAAGTGGCAAGCGCCAAAAGCGCGGCAACGGCTCCGGCAGTCCGGCGTGCCTCTTGGTCATCTTCCCGCGAGAGCAGGCCCGCATAAACAGGAATGAAAGAGGCCGAGAGCACCCCCTCCCCAAACAGATTCGCAAGAAAGTTAGGGATCTTGAAGGCAGCTTTGAAGGCATCGGCTGCATCGGAACTGCCAAAGTAGTGCGCGAAAACACGCTCGCGGATGAGACCTGCCACCCGGCTGAGAAAAATCCCGGCAGCCACGAAGAAGGCGAAGCTCTTCGATCCGCCGAGACGTGCTGTGGCCCTCTC